>NZ_CANMAB010000040.1:0-31384 GCF_947495635.1 uncultured Virgibacillus sp.
GATTTGGGGAGGTGCTCTAATTTTTATGTCTTTAAAGTCTTGAGCCCCAAGGGCTCTATATTATGAAATTAACTCAAATAACAACTTTATCTCAGTTAATCCTGCGTTTGTTTATTGTATTATTCGTTAATAGATTTTTTCAATTCTTCAACTTGTTTTACACTAATATTCTTTAACTCTTCATCTATTTCCTTTCGTTTCTTGTTAAATGAGTCTAATTGATTACTATTTATGATTTCTTCATTTTTTAAATCAATAGCGACTTTGGATAAGTTGTTAAACAATCGAGTGATTTTTCTATCCCTTTCATTTGTAACTTTGTGGATATCGAAGCTATTTGTAACTTCTTTTTAATTAGCATCACTTAAAGCTTTCAACCGAATTAATGGGGTTCTTATTACACAATCGGCTGCAAACGAATATGTAAAAGTATATTCTATTACCAAAAACGCTGGGAGTGCCAGAGATGCCGCGAATGATATATTAGCTATGACAGGGAGTTACTTACAAAAAAATTCGATAAGTAGTTCTGGAAATAAAGAATTTACTGCAAAGGTTAAAGTCAATATCCGGATGGTATTTTTACCTAAGGAAATATTCGGATATCATGTACCTTCCATTCCATATACAGCAAGTGCACATGGTAGGGTGATAGAATGAAGCAGTTTATCCAACAAGAAGAAGGGAACATAGCTTTATTCGTTTTAGGTATGTTAAGTATTATTATGATCCTGTTTTTGCTAGTAGTAAATATGGGAGGCGTTTTAGCCACGAAAGAAAAATCTAGTACGACGGTTCAACAAGCAAGCATGGCAGGATCTAGTATAATCTATGAGGAAGTACAGAAAATCATTGAAACGTATGAGTATGAGACGTTACAAGGAGAGCTGCTTAGCTTCTTTGAAGATTTTGATGAAAATCTTCAAGAACGAACTGAGCAATTAGCAAGTAGAAATTATTATCGTGATTGGTCAGCAAATGAAATACATCTAGAAGCGTTGGACCAAGTAGTGAATGAAGCTTTACAACATGAAATGATAAGACCAAAACTGATAGAGTTACTCCAAGATGTAGATATTGAAAGTCAAGTGGTTGCAAAGGTTAAAGAGATTATTATTGATAACGGTGGCGTATTAGAAAATGCGAAATTAAAGATCAGTGAAGACCGTCTATTTGTAAGGGCAGCAAATGAAATAGAGGCAGTGTCCTATGATGGATAATTTAAAAGAGAATGTGTACCAAGAATCAGCTGGTCCAAAAATTGATTTTATTAACGTTGTGTGGGATTGGAGCACGGAGGTATCATTAGACCAACCATTCTAAATGGTATAGTTACGTATTATAACGAAATATTATCCAGTAGGGATCTGTTTTAATGAAGTAAAGAGGTGACAAATTGATTTTTATATTGTTAGTTATAATTTTATATAGTGTCCCGTTTATTTGGGTGCTTTGGTCATTTATAAACGTAAAAAATAATAAAAGGGAAAAGGTGAAATGGAAGTATCCTATCCTCCTTTTTCTGTTATTAATCTTGTTATCGATAATTGGAAATGTCTATCTATCTTCCACTTATACGATTCCTTTCTTGCAAACCTCGATGGAAAGTATGATCTGGCTAATCGTAGCAGCTGTGTTTTTAGGAATCATTGCCCTTATTAATGTATTTGTAACATTATCATTACGGAATAAAAATGTTTCTAAGCAATTTCATAATCCGAGAGTGATATGGAAATTAATTGGTGGGATGGCACTGTTTTTAGGATTCCTGTTTATTTGGTTTATGCCCTTTGGACAAAAGCTATCATATGTGATGGCTTTAGAGCAAGCAATGAATGCAACAGAAAATGCTAATGGTTCAGAAGAAATTACACTTTCACTAGTTAAATCAGAAAGTAATTGTCTTACAAAAAGAAATTGTTCGAATGAACAGTTTCACAATGTGATTTATGTGAAGAACAATATGGATGAGCCAAAAGAAATACAAATCAAGATACGCGCACTAGACAAGGATCAACAAGAATTAAAAGTTATTGACTCGAAGATCATGGAGGTCGGTGCGAATGAGTTACAAATGGTAAAAACGGAGGAAACCAATCAACAATCAAGTATATGGAATCAATATTCTTTTCAAACTGATGATAGGATGTATTATTTTCAACATCATTTCGCTATAGGGAAATAGAATAAGCAATATATCTGTGTATTACATCAAGAGAAGGTGTAAGAAGTTTTTATGTCAGAAAAAAGCTGGAGAAGGTTCTATCTGTATTTAATGTTATTTATCTATATCATTTATGCACCTATATCAATTATTGAATGGCTCTCAGAATCAGGAGGTTTTCCTTTTACTGCAATTATAGTAGGTATAGCGCTGCCTTTATCCGAAAAATCACCTAGAGGGATTAAAGGAAATTTCAAAGAAAGATTCTGTCTCATAGGTATGCATCGGCGTTGACATTCCGCTCGATGTTTTTTATAATTACGCTAACAACTATACATGTAGAATACGTTGAAAGTTTTGAGTACATGACAATCGCTTTTAAGAGAAGGATTTCCGTTGGCTGAAAGAAATCCTAAGGTAGAATCATGGAAAGCTAAGCTGGAGTACGGTTAATTCCCGTCGGTGTCATACCGTTATAATGATAAAGTGATGAACAATAGTTCATAATTAGGGTGGTACCGCGATCAAATCTCGTCCCTGCAAATGCAGAGAAGGGATTTTTTTATTGTCTAGGTAATTGTAAAATTTGAACCTGTGGATAAAAATGGGCGTGTTGAGCTGTTCCAGCGGAGGCGACTTCACGAATTGCCCTAATCTAAGTTATCATCGGCTTGCATGTACACCGTGATTCCTTTATCTCCGTTGACTCGCTTCAGTTCGCTACGTTTCTAATCGGGCGCTTGCGCTTTTATTCTTTTCAGGAAATAAATAATCCATTTACTGCGCTCAGTTAGTCTTTCCTGACGAAAAAGTGATGTCAATGATTAATGACTTGATGTTCTATTCAACTATTTTTAGATTGGGAGGAAGTTTAAGATGAAACAATTATCATCAGCAGAAGTTAGGCAAATGTTTTTAGATTTCTTTAAAGAAAAAGGCCATCGTGTTGAGCCAAGTGCTTCTCTAGTTCCGAAGGATGATCCGACGCTACTATGGATCAACAGTGGTGTTGCAACATTAAAAAAATATTTTGATGGTCGGGTAATCCCTGATAATCCTCGAATCGTAAATGCCCAAAAATCAATTCGTACGAATGATATAGAAAATGTCGGTTTTACCGCAAGACATCATACGTTCTTTGAAATGCTCGGTAACTTTTCAATAGGTGACTACTTTAAAAAAGAAGCTATCGATTGGGCTTGGGAATTTCTAACGAGTGATCAATGGATTGGGTTTGATCAAGAACGTTTATCCGTTACAGTGCATCCAGAGGATGATGAGGCCTATGATATATGGTTAAAGAATATAGGTATTCCAAAGGAAAGAATTATTCGTTTAGAAGAGAATTTTTGGGATATTGGTGAAGGCCCAAGTGGACCGAATACAGAAATCTTTTATGATCGTGGCGAACACTATGGAAACGATCCAAGTGATCCTGAACTTTATCCTGGGGGAGAAAACGAAAGATACTTGGAAATATGGAACCTTGTCTTCTCCCAGTTTAATCATAATCCAGATGACACGTACACGCCTTTACCTAAAAAGAATATAGATACTGGTATGGGCTTAGAACGGATGGTATGTGTCATTCAAGACGCACCAACAAACTTTGAAACAGACCTATTTATGCCAATTATTAAAAAGACAGAAGAGTTAGCCTCTACAAAGTATGGAGCTAGTCAAGAAGGAGATACAGCTTTTAAAGTGATTGCTGATCATATTCGTACGGTTAGCTTTGCGGTAGGAGATGGTGCTGTTCCTTCGAATGAAGGAAGAGGTTATGTATTAAGAAGATTAATTAGAAGAGCTGTTCGATTTGCCAAAGAAATTGGTATTGAAAAGCCGTTCATGTATGAATTAGTAGATACGGTAGCAGACATTATGAAGGATTTCTACCATGAAGTAGTGAAGAAAAAAGAATTTATTAAAAATATGGTGAAAGTGGAAGAAGAGCGGTTTCATGAGACACTGCACGATGGCTTAGAAATATTAACAGCAATCTTGAACAGCGAAAAGGAGAAAGGAAGCACCTTATTCCCAGGAGTGGAAGTATTTCGCTTATATGATACCTATGGGTTCCCTAAAGAATTAACAGAGGAATATGTGGAAGCACAAGGTTTTACGATTGATGAAGAAGGTTTCCAACGAGAAATGGAAAAACAACGTGAGCGTGCACGTAACGCTCGACAAAAAGTTGATTCTATGCAAGTACAAGATGCTGTTTTCAGTGAGATTAATATCGATAGTGCGTTTGTAGGGTATACCCAAATGGAAGTAGATACTTCCATTGTGGCAATGATTGCTGGTAATGAACAGGTGGAAGTAGCAGAAGCAGGTGACGACATATATGTATTCCTAGAGCAAACACCATTCTATGCCGAAAGTGGCGGGCAAATTGCTGACAAAGGTTTCATTTCTACCGAGCAAGCTACTGCATATGTAAAAGACGTACAAAAATCGCCAATTGGGCAGCATATTCATCGTGTAAGCATTCAACAAGGTTCTTTACGTATAGGAGAAGCGGTTCATGCCATAGTTGAAAAGTCGGCTCGCTCTTTTATTGTCAAAAACCATACAGCAACTCATTTATTACATCAGGCATTAAAGGATGTGCTTGGTAGTCATGTTAATCAAGCTGGATCACTTGTTACGCATGAACGCCTCCGATTTGATTTCTCTCATTTTAATGCTGTAACCAAAGCTGAGCTACAACAAATTGAAGAAATTGTTAATACAAAGATATGGGAGGCAATGTCCCTAGTCATTACCAATGAAAATATTGAGGATGCTAAAAAAATGGGAGCAATGGCCTTATTCGGCGAGAAGTATGGCGATGTAGTTCGAGTAGTTAGAATTGGTGATTATAGTTTAGAGCTTTGTGGTGGCTGTCACGTTGTGAATACATCTGAAATTGGTCTATTCAAGATCGTTTCGGAAAGTGGAATCGGAGCTGGAACAAGAAGAATTGAGGCTGTTACTAGTAAAGAAGCCTATCAATATTTAGCAAATAAGGTAGGTCTATTACAGCAATCTGCTCAATTAGTTAAATCGAAAGAGGAAGCACTTCCAGAAAGAATAGAGGGCTTATTTCAGGATATTAAAGAGTTGCAGAAGGAAAAAGAATCACTTCGTGCAAAACTTGCAAATGTAGAAGCTTCTTCAATTTTAGATAATGTACAAAACATTGAAGGTATCTCTTTATTAAGTGAAAAAGTCGATGTAAATGATATGAATCAGTTGCGAAATATGCTGGATGACTTAAAACAAAAACTAGAATCTGGAATTATTCTATTAGCAATAGAGAATAACGGAAAGGTTCAATTAGCAGCAGGAGTTTCAAAAGACTTAATGGAACAAGGATTCCATGCAGGGAAATTAATTAAACAGGCTGCGCATGCTTGTGGCGGTGGCGGAGGAGGTCGTCCAGACATGGCCCAAGCAGGAGGTAAGGATCCATCCAAAATTGATCAAGCCTTAAATGCAGCTAAAGAATATATTTTAGAGCATATGAATAGCAACTAATTTGAATATCATCTAGTGAAAAAGATATAATTAATTCTATAATCATGTTAAGATAATAGAAGAAGCTTACATTCGGTTTAGCAGATGGCTTTACCAAATGATTCTAAGATCGAGGTGTCACGATGAGTTCAATTGATAAAACGATGAAATTTAATTTTTCGGAAGAGCCTTTTGACCAGGATATTAAGGAAATACTTTTCACAGTGCATGCAGCTTTAAAGGAAAAAGGGTATAATCCGATAAATCAGATTGTAGGTTACTTGCTTTCTGGTGATCCTGCTTATATTCCAAGGTACAATGACGCACGTAACTTAATTCGTAAAATCGAACGTGACGAAGTAATTGAAGAGCTTGTCAAGTTCTATTTAGAACAACAGCAAAAGGAAAATAAATGAAAGTAATGGGATTAGATGTAGGATCCAAAACAATAGGTGTTGCTGTTAGTGATGCCTTTGGTTGGACTGCACAAGGAATAAAAACAATCAAATGGAACGAAGAAGAGATTACCTCTGCCGATGAAGCATTAAAATCCATTATAGTAGAACATCAAGTTGGGAAAGCTATTGTTGGACTTCCGAAGAATATGAATGGTACGATCGGAGAGCGTGGAGAAGCATCTAAGCTCTACGCAGAGCATCTAGAAAAAGTCCACGGAATTGAAACAGTGCTATGGGATGAGCGTTTAACTACGATGGCTGCTGAAAGAGTTCTACTAGAAGCGGATATGAGTAGAAAGAAACGTAAGAAAGTCATTGATAAGATGGCAGCTGTAATGATTCTACAAAATTATTTAGACCAGAAATAAAGGAGTGAAAGAATGGCACTTGAGGAAAAGGAACGAATTATAATACCTGATGAAAATGGAGAAGAACATTTATTTGAAGTTCTGTTTACCTTTGATGTGGATGAGACAAGTCAATCCTATATCGCAGTTATTCCTGTAGAGCAATCAGAGGATGAGGAAGTCGAAGTTTATGCATTCCGTTACGAAGAAAAGGAAAAAGATGATGACGATTTATCGCTGTTTCCAATTGAATCTGATAAAGAATGGGAAATGGTTGAAGAAATGCTTCATACACTAGCAGATCAAGAAAATGAGGCATAGGGTTATCTCAAAAAATGAAAAGCTGATGTCGAAATACGGCATCAGCTTTTTGTTTTTTGCATAAAATTAATGGAATATAACATCGAATTTTAGTATAATATACCGGATGAGAGGGGGATAACTATGTCCAAAGAGAAAAAGAATGGTAATTTTAGGGACAACCTCATTGCTCGAAGCGAAGAAGCCAAGACAGTGCGTAAGATTGTGTCAATTATTATTATCGCATTACTTTTAATTTTGATTATTGGTGGCTTATCTGGTTTTTTGTACGTCAAGTCAGCCCTAAAACCAGTTGATCCAGATAGCAAGGAAGAGATAAAAGTAACAATTCCAATTGGTTCATCATCTTCAGAGATTGCTTCTTTATTAGAAGAAAAGGGGGTTATTAAAAATGCCCTTATATTTCGTTTTTACATAAAATTTAATAATGAATCAGATTTTCAAGCTGGAAAATACACATTCACGCCAGATATGGAATTAGATGAAATAATTGAATCACTGAAAAATGGAAAGATTATGGCTGAAGCAGTTCATACAATTACCATTCCAGAAGGAAAAACCATTGAGCAAATGGCAGGAATCTTTGCAAAGAAAATGAGTTTTTCGAAAGAAGATTTTTTGAAGAAAGTAGACGACAAAGATTATATTAGTCAGTTAATCAAAAGATATCCATCTATATTGTCAGAGGAAATTCTAAATACTGAGATTCGTCATCCATTAGAAGGGTATTTATTTGCATCAACATATGATTTCTATGAAGAGAAGCCAAGCGTAGAAGCAGTTATCAATGAAATGTTGAAGAAAACAGATGCTGTGTTATCCGATTATTTAAACGAAATTAGTGAAACTGATTATTCGGTTCATGAAGCTGTTACCTTTGCCTCGGTTGTTGAAAAAGAAGCGAGCACTGCAAAACAGCGGAAAAAAATTGCCGGTGTGTTTTATAATCGTATAGAGGAAGGAATGAAGCTACAAACAGATCCAACCGTATTGTACGCTTTAGGAAAACATAAGGATCGTGTATTATATGAGGATTTAGAAGTAGAGTCTCCTTATAACACTTACTATGCGGAGGGCTTACCGATTGGGCCAATTGGAAGCTATGCCGAAAGCTCCTTAAAGGCAGTGCTTAATCCAGAGCAATCAGATTTCTTATATTTCCTCCATGATGGAGAAGGAAATATTTATTATGCAAAAACATTAGATGAACATAATGAAAATAAACAGAAGTATATCGATTAAAGTCTCATCCCCCTATCTCATAAGCTGAGAAGGGGGATGCTTCCGATATATTTACCCTTCATTTAATTTATGATAAAATATGTAATCTTGGTATCGAGATTTCATTCTGAAAAAGAGGTCATTTTATGAACGAACAAGTAATACACTACTTATTGAACATTTTACCTGCTACAACTTCATTTGTTCAGCAATTAGAAAAGGAAGCAAAGCAAAATCATGTACCTATTATGGAGCCTCTAAGTATGGATTTTATGCTGCACATACTTCAATTAAAGAAACCGAAGAGAATATTGGAGATTGGAGCAGCAATTGGATATTCTGCTTTAAGAATGGCAGAAGTAGCACCAGATTGTGAAATAATAACAATTGAAAAAAATGAACAGCGTTACCAGGAAGCTGTTATGAACATAGAAAAGCAAGGGAAGTCTAGTACAATAGATGTTATCCTAGGAGATGCCATCGATAAACTAAATGAGTTGCAAAATGATTCATTTTTTGATGTAATATTTATCGATGCAGCTAAAGGGCAGTATCAAAAGTTTTTTGAGCAATCGGTTCCTTTACTTGCAAGGGATGGACTAATTATTACGGATAATGTCTTGTTTAGAGGGTATGTTGCACAACCAGAATTAGCTCCAGCAAGATTTAAAAATATGGTCAAAAAAATTCATCATTACAACGAATGGCTTATGCATCATCCTAATTTTACAACCACTATTGTACCTATCGGAGACGGTGTTGCTATTAGTTTAAAGAAACACTAGAAGGGGGTACCGTATCTATGCAAGATAAACCAGTGGTTATTGGCGTTGCTGGGGGGAGTGGTAGTGGTAAAACTTCTGTTACTCGTTCCATATGTCAACGTTTTTCAGATCAAACCATTCTTGTTATTGAACAGGATTATTATTATAAAGATCAAAGTCATTTGCCATTTGAGGAGCGATTAAATACGAACTACGATCATCCTTTAGCATTTGATAATGATTTATTAATTAGTCATATATACGATCTATTAAATGGAAAAGAAATCGAAAAGCCAGTGTACGATTACAAGGTTCATACACGATCGAAAGAAGTAATAAAGGTAAAGCCGAAAGATGTTATTATTTTAGAAGGCATCCTGATATTAGAGGATCCTCGTCTTGTTGACTTAATGGATATAAAAGTATATGTTGATACAGATGCAGATTTACGTATTATTCGCAGATTGATGCGGGATATAAATGAACGCGGAAGATCTCTAGACTCTGTCATCGATCAATATATTAACAATGTAAGGCCATCGCACTTACAATTTATTGAACCAACCAAGCGATATGCCGATATTATTATCCCAGAAGGCGGACAAAATCACGTAGCAATCGACATTATGGCTACGAAAATAGAAACGATACTTTATAAAAATCAACATAAACAAATTTAGGAAAAGTATTGAAAATTTGTACAAAGTCTGCCATAGTAATGATTAGTACAATTTTGGTATAATGGAGCGTTTACATTGGCTCCGTTATTGATATAAGCTCAGCTCAATGTTTTTTATTAACTGGGGGTTATTATGAGACTCCAAAAGTGAAAATTCTCTTTAGATGCTGAAGGAATAAAAAGGAGTGTTTAGAATGGCTACAGAGAAAAGTTACTATATGACACAAGAGGGGAAAGAAAAGTTAGAAGAAGAACTACATTATTTAAAAACGGATAGACGACAAGAAGTTGTTGAACGTATAAAAGTTGCTCGTGATTTTGGAGATCTTTCCGAGAATTCGGAGTATGATGCTGCGAAGGATGATCAGGCATTTGTCGAATCACGTATTGCACAAGTGGAAAAAATGATTCGTAATGCAGTAATCATTGAAAACGATAATGATAATCCGAATATTGTATCACTAGGGAAATCGGTAACGTTTCAAGAGCTTCCAGATGGTGAAGAAGAAACATACACGATAGTAGGGAGCGCTGAAGCTGATCCGTTTGAAGGGAAAATTTCAAATGATTCCCCAATGGCTCAAAGTTTACTTGGACAAGAAATTGGTTCTGAAGTAACTGTAGCTACACCTGGTGGAGAGATTCAAGTTAAAATTGTAAATGTAGATTAATTTTTATATCTATATGGTTGTTGTATAAAAAGATCATGGTGTAATATTCCCCCCTTATGTAGTAGTGTAAAATAGTTGGTGTTACACTTACTTGAAAAGGGGGGGTTTTTTCATTTTAAATTCCTTCAATAAGAGGTTAATGGATGATCGACTGGGGATCAGTAATCGGTCGTTCTGTTGGTAGGAAATTATGACTACTAATATTTTGTAATGTCTCTATCATATAATTCTATAACATAAATATGATATCATAGTAGAGTAAATATGGGAGGGCTGAAAACATGAGTGAATTTGATAGAGTATCAAGAGTAGATAAATTTGAAAAGCGCAGAAAAAATACAAAGTCTATCTCACTTTTGCTTGTGCTTGGTGCAGTTTTACTTATTGTATTAATTGGTTTTTGGATGTTCGGTGGTGACGATGAGGCTGCTAAAGAAGAAGAGAGTAAGTCTGGTAACGAGACAGAGCAAAATGACACTGAAAAAGATGGCAATGATGAGAGTGGCGATCACTTCACTAAAGTTGAAGAAGAAGACTCCACAAATGATACGGATCAAAACAATGCTTCTGAAAATGATGAGAATGAAGCATCAAACGAGGAAGACTCGGAAAATGCAAATGAAGATGTACAAATAGAGCAGCTAGAGCCTTCTGGTGACAATGTTGTAGAGGCTTATACAGCCAATTGGGAGCCAATTGGAACAGAGCAACAAGGTCCACATACAACAAATTATGATGATGGCTCACAAGATAGAATTGAAATTAGTAGAGCAGTAGCAATGGCTACGGGATTAGCTGAGAATAATATGACGACACATTGGGTTGGTAATGGAGGAGATCAAAAGGTAGAGGCAACTGTATCAAACCCTGACAATACAGAGATTTACCGTGTATATTTATCTTGGGTTGATAATAAAGGTTGGCAGCCGACAAAGGTTGAAGTGTTGCAAGAGGTCGATATTTAATATAATCAAGATGATGGAGGAAAAGGTATGACAATTGGAATTATTGGAGCAATGGATGAAGAAGTTGCTCTATTACAGTCTAAGATGACTGATAAAGAACAATTGAAAGTTGCGAATTGTATATTTACCCGTGGTAAATTATTTGATAGAGAAGTTGTTCTATTGAAATCTGGTATAGGTAAAGTTAATGCTGCAATGGCTACGACTATTATGCACGAACGATTTACACCAAAGTTCGTAATAAATACTGGTTCTGCTGGTGGGTTTTCCAAGAATCTAGAAGTGGGCGATGTTATCATCTCCACACAGGTTGTTCATCACGATGTAGATGCAACTGCGTTTGACTACACATATGGACAGGTTCCAGGAATGCCGGCGATGTATGATGCTGACACTAACTTAGTGGCAAAGGCATCAAAAGTAATGCATACAATGGATATAGGTTATGAGGAAGGAATAATTGCTACAGGTGATTCCTTCATGTCTGATCCAGACCGAGTTGCCTTTGTACGTCATAAATTCCCAACTATGATTGCTGCCGAGATGGAAGCAGCTGCAGTTGCGCAGGTTTGTTATCAGTATAATATCCCGTTTGTCATAATTCGTGCGTTATCGGATATTGCTGGAAAGGAATCTTCCATATCCTTTGATAAATTCTTAGAAAAAGCTGCAACCAATGCGGCTGAAATGGTTATGAGCTTAGTTAAAGAACTGTAAAGAATCTATGAAACAACCAATATTTACCTTTCTAACGTGCATCTATTCTATGTTATTATATGTACTAAATGGGGGGATATAGGTGGTAAATGAAAAGGTAAAGGAATTGGAATCTAAATTAAAAGACTTTCAGCGCTTTATAGGGACTTTGCTTATACTAAGTAGCTATTTATATCTTGGTGCCATTATTAATACGTTCATGAGACCATCTACTGATGGGAAGATATTAATGCTGCTTGCTTTTGTAACTGTGTTATCTGGAATTTTGCTAGCAACTAAACAACGAAAAATTAAAATAGAACTAGAAAAGGAGCGCTAAACCCTGCTATGGGTTCGCTCCTTTTTGAATGATGGTGTCAAACTACCTTCTTCTTTCTTTTCGATAATATTCATGAAATACCTTCATTAGTGCACGCTTTTCAATTCGAGAAACATAACTTCTTGATATATTTAGTTTTTTAGCAATCTCACGCTGTGTCATTTCTTTTTGATCATTTAACCCATAACGGTAAACAATTACCTCTCGCTCACGATTATCAAGTATTGAAAAATAATCTTCCATTTTCTCGATTTCCATATTTAACTGGATAAATTCAATAATGTTTTGATTTTCAGCTTCTAAAATATCGATTAAGCTGATTTCATTACCTTCTTTATCTTGCCCGATCGGATCATGCAGGGAGACGTCCTTTTTCACTTTTTTCAAGGCACGTAAATGCATAAGTATTTCATTTTCTATACAACGGGCGGCATACGTTGCAAGCTTTGTTCCTTTGTCAGTGGAGTAGCTTTCAACTCCTTTAATAAGACCAATTGTCCCAATGGAAATTAGATCCTCTGCATCTTCACCTGTATTCTCGAATTTCTTAACAATATGTGCCACCAATCGAAGGTTATGTTCAATTAGTTTGTTCCTTGAAGTTTCATCCCCCTCCTGCATCTGCTTAATATATTTCATTTCTTCTTCTGGTGGTAAAGGCTGAGGAAAAGCATGATTTTTAACGTAGGACACAAAAAACATAGCTTCTTTAATAAGAAGCGCAAGGGCACTTAATATCCCGGACAACTATATCAACCTCCTCCATACAAGGCTGGGCTAATGCCTATACCTTATTTTTATGAATCATGGAGAAGGAAAGTGTCTGTCCGCATTAATTTCTTTATTCTAATTAAATATAGTACTTTTATCCTGCTCGATGTTTAATCAGGATATGTTATTTTAACTTGTTCTATAGCTAATGAAGCATCACTGTGTGGATATTTCTTATCTCCAATAATTTGATAGTTTTCTCGACCTTTTCCAGCGATGACGATGATATCTCCAGGTTTACTAAGTTGAATCGCTTGCTTTATAGCCTGTTTGCGATCAGGAATTAACGAATAATTGTTGTGTAACATCCCTTTCTCCATATCTGTAAGTATCTTATTGCTATCCTCATTACGTGGATCGTTAATGGTTAGAATTACGGTGTCAGCTTGGGAGGCTTTTTCGCCCATAAGTGGTCGTTTTTCCTTATCACGTTCTCCTCCTGTACCAACCACCATAATTAATTGTTGTTCACTATTCTTTGAAGACCTGACGGCATGAACGCATTTTTCAATTGCATCAGGCGTATGAGCATAATCAATGTAGATGGTTACAGGGGCTTCCACATTTATCCTTTCCATCCTACCTTTTATGGTGGACATACCACGCAATAGAGGAACTAATGTTGTTATCGAATAACCCTTTACATAAAGGGATGCCAAGGCTGCCAATGTATTATAAACATTAAACTCTCCTAACAGATTGCTCTGAATCAAATGCTTTCCTTCTGGTGATTGCAGGGTAAATTCGGTAGTATCTGTATGATAATTTATATTCGTTGCTCTGAAAATAGCATCGGTATATATGCTGTAAGTAATGGCTTCTGCAGATGTGAAATAATTGTATGTCTTCCACCAAGGATCATCACAATTTAGTACAGCATATTTTGGTGAAGTCATATCGTTACCTAACTGTGCAAACAATATTCCCTTAGCATAACCATAGTTTTCCATGGTGTGGTGATAATCAAGATGGTCCTGAGAAAGGTTTGTGAAGACAGCCACATCAAAATTAATTCCTGATAATCTCCCTTGGGATAGGCCTTGGGATGATACCTCCATAATAACATGATCTACACCTTCCTGATATGCACGATGAAGTAATTGTTGGTTGGTTAAAACATCACAAGTCGTATTTGCTGTCTGAAAATAGTGCTTATTAATAAGCATACCATTTGTACCAGCCACAGCAGTTTTTTGATTTAATTTACGGAGCATATCATGTATTAAACTAGTTACCGTTGTTTTGCCATTTGTGCCAGTAACTCCAAATATATTTAACTTATTGGAGGGAAAGTGATAAAACGTATTAGCTAATTTAGCCAAGGCTTTAATTGTATCAGGAACAATGATAAGCGCGTTTTTTTCTAGGTCAATTGTAAGGCTACGGTTAGCGACAATAACCCGAGCTCCTTTTTTTAATGCATCACGATAATAATCATGCCCATCAACAGTAAATCCAGAAATACAAACAAATAGTGATTTGTTTTGTACGTTTCGGGAATCATGGTGTATACTCTTAATTTGGTTTGGAAGGTGTCCAATTACCTGTTTGATTTTAAGGCACTCAAGTAACTCAGTTGTTTTCAACATGATGCCTCCCTCATTTGCTAATGCTTTTATATTGCCCAACGAAAAACTAATTTATTAAACAAAAAGAAGTGACTGCCTTTGCAAGGACGTCACTTCTTATTTTAATTATTTTGTTGTTTAGAGTAACTATCAATAGCATCTTGATAAGCATCTCTTCGGTTTTTAAGATGCGGCTTCACTCCATATGAGTGTGCTGCTCTGCCAATCATATGTGCAGATACTGGCGCTGTTAAAAGAATGAATACGATAGCTAGAAGTAATTTACCACTTACAATTGAATGCTCTAGGTATAGATAAAGAAAAGCACCAATAAGTATACAAGCAATTCCTAATGTGGAAGCTTTTGTAGCTGCATGAAGTCTTGTGTAGACATCGGGAAATCGTACAATTCCAATCGAAGCAGATAAGATAAAGAACGTACCAACTAAAACAAATAAGATAACAAGTATATTCAAGATAATGCTAATCCAAGTCTCTATCAATAATAACACCCTTTTCTAGATATTTTGCGATGGCAAGTGTCCCCAGAAATGCTAAGATCCCGATTAGCAAGATAACATCGTTTAATTTTGTTGTGACAATAAATATAGCCATTAATCCTGCAAGGCCCATCAGATTTATTCCAATTGTGTCTAGTGCAACAGCGCGATCTGGTTGTGTGGGACCTGCAATCACACGATATAATAAAAGGGCCAATGAAATTGCAATTCCGATAAAGCATATAATGACAACAACATGAAGTATCTGCTCTGTCGTAGTTAAAAGATCTGTCATCTTGTCACCTCCATAATTGCTTTTTCAAAGGTATTCTTAATGGACTGAATGGATTCATCACTATCATCAATATCCATTGCATGAATAAATAGCTTTGTATTATCTCGTGAAACTGCAACGGAAAGTGTGCCAGGTGTAAGCGAGATTAAATTTGCAAGTAAGGTAATCTCCCAATTGCTTTTAAGCTCGGTCGGTAGCTCAAAGATTCCTGGCTCTATATCTGGTTTAGGTGTATACACTAATTTTACGATATCCATATTGGATGAAAAAAGCTCTTTTATAAACAGCATAATCAATCGTAGGATTTTCATAACGCGTCGTAAATAGAATGTATCCGGTACGAAACGTCTTAGAAGCAGTAGGAGAAGTATACCTAATATATAACCAGCTATAAAACTAGGAACAGAATAAGATTCACTTAAGAACATCCACATGCATGCAATAATTAAGTTAATTACAATCTGAAAGGCCATAATGAATTACTCCTTTAATACAGAATCAATGTAGATTTCCGGATCAAGTAAATAAGTGGCAATTGACTCGATATGCGGATAGAAAAATTCTGCTCCAACACCTAATATCACAGAAAGAGCTAGCAGGCTAACAACTGGTGCGAGAAGCCCTTTGGTAGATTTTTTAGGTAGTTCCGCCATCGTTTCTTTATCTCCCCAAAACCCGTTAATAAATATTTTAACAACAGAGTAGAGGATCAACAGGCTAGTAATTAGACCGATAATAACAATGGCGATTTCTCCTTGCTCGAATGCGCCTTTTAGTAATAGTAGCTTACCAATAAAACCACTGAACGGAGGTAAACCTGCTAATACTAACGCCGAAACGAACAAGAGCCATCCTAAGAATGGATAATAGTGAATGAGTCCACCCATTTTTCGCAAGTCAGAAGTCCCTGCAACATATGCAATTACTCCGACAAGTAAAAATAAGACGGATTTAATGATCATATCGTTAATCAGGTAGTAGATAGAACCACTAATTCCATCCTGATTTAATAATCCAATCCCTAAGATAATAAAACCTATAGCAGGAATGATGTTATAAGCAATAATTAATTTAATATTAGAAGTTGAAAGTGCGCCAATTACACCAAAAATCATAGATAGACCAGCGATCCAAATAAACATCTCATGTGTCATATCCGTTTTATGAACAAAGATCAAAGTAAATACACGTAAAATAGAATATATTCCTACCTTCGTCAATAATGCTCCAAATAGAGCTGAAATGACAGGATTTGGTACGATGTAGGATTTAGGAAGCCAGTAATAGAGTGGGAATAATGCCGCTTTCGTAGCAAATACAAAGAACAGCAATATTCCAATCGTAGTTAAGATCCCTTGTTGTTCAACCTCTTGAACTCTTTGAGCAATCTGAGCCATATTTACAGTACCTACAACAGCATAAAGAAACGCTACTGCAGTAACGAAAAGCATGGAGGAAAACAAGTTAATCAATAAATATTTAAGTGATTCTCTTAGCTGTACTTTTCCACCACCAAGAACGATCAGGCCGTAGGAAGCCATAAGTAAAACCTCGAAAAATACAAAGAGGTTAAATAGGTCGCCGGTAATAAACGCTCCAGATACTCCAGTTATAAGGAAGAAGAAAAAGGGATAGAAATAAAACGTTTCCCTTTTTTCTAATCCAGCGTTAGGTGCATAGAATGCACATGCAACAGCAATAATGTTAGTTGTTAACACTAATATAGCTGCTAATCCGTCCATAACAAGGATAATACCATATGGAGCTAGCCAATCCCCTGTTTCCAAGATAATCGTACCATTAGTGAATACATACCAAGTGATATAACTAGAAGTTCCTAGACTTATTAAAGAAAACAGTTTTGAAAGTGCTCTTGATACCTTTACTTTTTGATTAAAGAATATTAGAATCACTGCTGATATCAATGGAATGATGATTGGTAATACTGCTAAATTACTCATTTTCGTTACCCCTTAATTGTTCCATATTGTCTGTATTATTTTCTTTCGTCGTACGATAGGCCAATACTAATAGCAGACTTGTGACACCAAAGCTAATAACGATAGACGTTAGGATTAATGCCTGTGGCAATGGATCTGTATAGTCGGAAATTCCTTCAGTAAGAATAGGAGGCAGCCCTGTTTTTAATCTACCCATAGTAAGTATGAGTATATGTGCTCCGTGAGACAGCAAAGCCGTACCAATTACTATCCGAAGTAATTGCTTCTGTAAAATATTATAGATAGCCGTTGCAAATAACACTCCCGCTAAAATAGAAGTGATAATTTCCATATTTATTCTGCCTCCTTATTCTTTTTATTTTTAATGAGGCCAAATATCGCAAGTGCTGCAATTCCAAGCACAGCGATCTCAAATAATGTATCCAACCCACGCATGTCTACAAGAATTACATTAACAATATTATCTCCACCACCAAGTTTATAGGAATTCTCCACAAAATAATCAGATATAGATTCAAACCACCTGCTGCTATGAGCAGAAATAGCTACCATCGTAATCAACGCACCAAACCCAATGGAAATAATCGCATTCATTGTCTTTGTTTTAGCTGAATCCGTTGATTTCCTTAGTTTTGGAAGGTGGTAGAAGCATAATAAGAACAATGCTACAGACACTGTTTCAATGACTAATTGTGTTAAAGCGATGTCTGGGGCTCGATAAATGACAAATAAAATCGCCACTCCAAAGCCAACAACACCTAGCACAAGTACCGCCGCTACATTATGATTCATATATATTGTTCCAATAGCAGCAATAATCATAATAAGAACAACTGCAATTTCAATAAATGATATATCAGCTAATTGATCTGTACTAACAGTAAAGCCGTTACTTACGAACATAACGAAGAAGGAGACAACGAGTGTTGTTCCAAGAATTAGAGACATATATGTTTTTAATGAGCCTGTCATGTAGAAATTAGTTACAGATCGAGATACGCTATCCATGTTGGCTACAATTGCATCGTACACCTTATTAAAGCTTGCCTTTCCAGGTAATACTTGATAAACAGCTTGCCATCTTTTTCGTGTTACAAACAGAATAATACCTAATGTAACAACAACGAGTGACATTCTAAACGCAGGAGAATCCCAACCATGCCAAAACTTAACTTTATAAAACTCTGTGTCGCCATTAATAGCTTCTGCAGCGTGCTGCAAGAATGGAGTGTTTGCCATATTAGGCAATAGTCCAATCAGAATAACGCCAAGCACTAAGATGATAGGTGAAACAAGCATACCAAAAGGCGCTTCATGTGGTTTTTTAGGCAGTTGTTCAAGATGCTTTTTCCCCGTAAAGGTTCCAAAAAATAAGTACATCGAATATACAAATGTAAAAATACTACCAAGAACTGCTAAATAGGGAATGGCTTGTGACCAGAATCCTGAATTATCTAACTGAATACCAGCATCAAAGAAGAGTTCTTTACTGTAGAAACCATTAAGAAAAGGTAAAGGAACTCCAGCCATTGAAAATGTTGCAAATATAGCTAGTGTTGCTGTAATTGGCATAAATGTAGCTAAACCACCGAGCTTGCGGATATCCCTTGTACCTGTCTCGTGATCCACAATTCCAGCAATCATAAATAGACTGCCTTTAAATGTAGCATGATTTAAAATATGGAACACAGCTGCGAAAACGGCAATTGTTGTACCAAATCCAAGCATTGCCATAATCATTCCGAGCTGACTAATTGTTGAAAAAGCAAGAATAGCTTTTAAATCCGTTTGTCTGACAGACATATACGATCCCCAACAAAGAGTGATAATCCCGACTATACTTACAATCAAAAAGAACCATTCATAGCTAGAGAATATGGGAGAAAATCTGGCTATTAAAAATATCCCAGCCTTTACCATCGTCGCCGAGTGGAGATAGGCACTTACTGGTGTAGGTGCTTCCATTGCATCTGGTAGCCAAATATGGAATGGAAATTGAGCCGATTTTGTAAATGCTCCTAATAAAATAAATCCTAAAATCAATGGTAAGTAATTGCTATCTAAAATGACATCAACCTGGCTGATCATTTCTTGGATGCTGGTTGTACCAGTTACTACATATAATAAAATGAAACCGCCCAACATACTTAATCCACCAAATACAGTGATAAGCATGGATTTTAATGCTCCATACCGTGACCGCTCCTTGAAATGCCAATAACCAATCAACAAGAAGGAAGATATAGATGTTAGCTCCCAAAATGTATAAAGCACAAAGATATTATCAGATAAAACGACACCAAGCATTGCACTCATGAACATAAGAAGGTAAACATAAAAATGTCCTAATCGCTCCGACTTATGTAAATAATAGATGGAATAGAGTACGACCAATGAACCAATACCACTAATTAATAGTACGAACAATAAACTTAGGCCATCTAAGTAAAAATCTAAATTTATACCTAAGGATGGTATCCAACTATACTGCTCTATTTGTGGTGAGAAATCATTTCCTACAAATTGAACAAAATAAAGAAAAATAATGAACGGAACAAAGAATACAAAAATTCCTGTATGTATTTTTGCTTTTAATTTACTTAATGCAGGAATAAAGCATGCAATAAGAAGCGGAACTAGTACTGCTAAGATCATCGAACGGGATTCCTCCTTCAAAAATATCAATGCTGTTGTTATTAATTTGTACGTTATTGCTTATTCCATTACAGAAATTAGAGAATGACTGAAAGTGGTACATATCCATCGGGGAAATGACATCTTGCTAGGGTCTAGTTTTTCTAAATCTACTTTTTAAAAAAAGTAGGTAAATTGGTTGATAAGTATGGCTTTGATACTACCATATGTAATCATTTATCCAAGAAATAGTTTAACACATTAAATTATCAATAAAAATAAAAAACCCTTAGGATTCGCAAATTCTTCAAGGGTTTTCGTGTTTCTTCATATTTATAATACATTATTTTTTTTAACCTGATTTTATATTTTTTATTTTATGTGATAATCGTCTTCTATGAATCTCTTCTTCAATCAGGGAGAGGAAATCGGGGCTTAAATTTAATTCATTTGCTGTAAAGTATGATTCAAGTAATAATTCGTCTGACAAATGTTCCATAAATACAGCCCTCCTAAGAGTGGGAATCTTCTGGATTTAAGTTAATATAAATTTACCATGTTCTAACAAGCAGGACAAGGCAGAAGTTATCTACATTTGACTGTAGATAACCTGTGTACAAACTCAAAAAAATCCTTAAAAACATTATTACATCAACTCGAAAATTGTTAATAAAGTTATCCACAATGCAAAAAATGAAGGTATTTGTCGAACGATTTATTCATATTTTCGGGTGAACATACATACTTCTTGATGAAATGACATAGATCAAGGATTTCTAGTTGTACTTGTCTACATGATAAGGGTTTATCATCGACAAAGTTTCGTCTTGATAATAAATCACACATGGTATGGAGATAACTGCTAGTGAATGTCCGATAAGCTCGGCTCTATAGGATGTGGGTCACAAAGGCGTTGTCACAGGAGGTGACGTTTTTGCCTTTGTTCTTAACATTAGAATGAAGTTTCGCTTTATTATTGTAGAAAGTTGTTATAGGATAAGGTTATAATGGAGATTCGTATGAATACTGCTAGTAGATAGACTATAAAGAGGTGTAAGTGTGTTAAGAAAATTTCTGCCTAATGAACATGTAAAAAGTATTTTTGATATCCATCCCGACGTATTAAAAGAAAAAGGGATTAAGGGGATCATCACGGATTTAGATAATACCCTGGTAGCTTGGGATGTTAAAGAAGCAACATCTGAAGTAGTTCAGTGGTTTAAACTAATGAAAGAGCATGGGATTAAAGTAACAATTATATCGAACAATAATCAAGAACGAGTAAAGGTGTTTTCAGAGCCATTAGATACACCATTTGTATTTAGTGCAAGAAAACCGTTGAGTAAAGCATTTAGAACCACTGCTAAAAAGATGGGTTTAAAGAAAGAAGAGATTGTAGTGGTAGGAGACCAAATATTGACTGATGTACTTGGAGGGAATTTTGCTGGGTTTTACACAATTCTTGTTGTCCCTATTGTGCAAACAGACGGTAAGATAACAAGATTTAATCGTAGAATTGAACGACGGATTCTTTCATATATGCGTAAAAAGGGAAAAATTAGCTGGGAGGAATAAGATTGGAAACACTATACTGTCAGGGCTGTGGTGCAGAGATACAGACAACAGATAAGAATCAACCTGGATATACACCACAATCCTCTTTGGAAAAGGAAGATATTTTATGTCAACGATGCTTCCGTTTAAAGCACTATAATGAAATACAGGATGTCGCGATGACAGATAATGATTTCCTATCAATGGTTAGTACTATAAGAGAAACAGATGGGCTGATCGTACATGTTATTGATATATTTGATGTGGATGGCAGCTTGATTAATAGCCTGCCTCGTATTGTTGGCGATAACCCCATAATTTTAGTTGGAAATAAAATGGACCTACTTCCAAAATCGGTAAATAAGCGAAAATTAATGCAGTGGTTACGTTCACAAGCAAAAGAGAATGGGATTCGCATAAAAGATGTATTCTTGATTTCTTCTACAAAAGGCCATGGTATGGAAGAGCTGACAAATCAAATAGAAGCCTATCGACAAAATAAGGATGTGTATATTGTTGGAACAACAAATGTTGGAAAATCAACATTTATTAATCGCTTAATAAAGCAATCTACTGGCTACAGTGAGGTTATTACTACCTCTTATTTTCCAGGTACAACGTTAGGATTCATTAAGATACCATTAGATGATCATTCTACATTAATAGATACTCCGGGAATTGTTAATAAACAACAGATGGCGCACTATATATCTCCGCCTGATTTAAAAGCAATTTCTCCTAATAAAGAAATCAAACCAAGGGTTTATCAATTAAATGCCGGTCAAACATTGTTTTTTGGTGGACTCGCTAGATTGGACTTTATCAAAGGAGCGCGGCAGTCATTCGTTTGCTACTTTTCCAATCAATTGCCCATTCATCGTACAAAGCTTGAAAATGCCGAGCATTTATATGAAAATCATTTAGGCGAGCTGTTATCGCCACCAAATGAAAAAACATTAGAAAAACTTCCTAATTTAACACCAAGCGATTTTCGGATTTCAGCAGATAAGAAGGATATTGTGTTTCCGGGGCTTGGGTGGGTGTCTATTCAAGGAAATGGTGCCTCTGTAACAGCCCATAGTCCGAAGGGTGTATCTGTATCAATTAGAAATTCGTTTAACTAGGAAGGGGAGAAATAATGTGTATCGGTTTGGATTGATTGGTTATCCAATTGCCCATTCATTATCACCGTGGATTCATAAAGAATTTATGAAACGAACCCATATAGATGGAGAATATGAGATTTACGAAATTAATCCTGAAGGGTCATTTAGCGAAAAAATAAATGCGTTTAGACAAAAAGAACTACATGGATTTAACATTACTGTTCCTTACAAACAAAAAATCATCCCATTTCTTGACGAAGTGGATCATACGGCAAAGGCAATTGGTGCTGTAAATACGGTACGTAATAAGAATGGGAAATGGATTGGATATAATACGGATGGTATTGGATATGTACGATCTCTTAAAAGTAAATATCCACGCCTTTTTTCTAAAGCAGATAGACGTGCGCTTATTTTAGGGGCAGGTGGTGCTGCAAGAGGAATTTATGCTGCATTGCAGGATGCTGGCTTTACAACGATAGACATAGCAAACCGTACAAAGGAAAAAGCGCTTGATATAATAAGATTATATCAGGTGCAGTCACAGGTAATGCCATTGGAAAGCGTTGAAAAACAAATTGATCAATATGATGTAGTTATTCAAACCACCTCTGTAGGCATGAAACCGTATGCTGATAAATCAATCATTGAAATTAAAAACACAAAGCCAAACGATACGATTGTTAGTGATATTATCTATCAACCGATCGAAACAAATTTGCTGACACAGGCAAAGTGTTATGGTTTTTCTCTGCATTTTGGACATACGATGTTGCTATATCAGGCACAATATGCTTATGAAATATGGACAGGCATAAAGCCACCAATGGAACGCATGGATCAAGAATTACAACTTATACTGGAAGGAAGATAATATGTTAACAGGTAAGCAAAAACGTTTTTTACGAGCACAAGCAAATCAACTGAAGCCTATTTTCCAAGTTGGTAAAATAGGTGTGAATCAAAATATGATTGATCAAATTGAGGATGCACTAGAAAAAAGAGAACTGTTAAAAGTGAGTATCTTACAAAATTGTATGGATGATAAAGACACCGTTGCTGAGCAATTAGCAACTGGAACGGACGCAGAGATCGTGCAAATAATTGGGAATAATATCGTATTGTATAAAGAATCTACAGAAAACAAACAGATTCGTCTTCCATAAAAGGTGTTTATTGATGAAGCGTATTGGTATCTTAGGAGGAACGTTTGACCCACCGCATATTGGTCATTTGATCATTGCTGAAGAGGTTCGGATTTCGCTTGAATTGGATGAGGTGTGGTTTATCCCATCTTATACACCTCCGCACAAAGAAGATGTTAAAACAAGCCCGAACAATCGACTGGAAATGGTACATTTAGCTATAGAGAATAATAGGTATTTTAAGGTGAATCCAGTCGAAATCAACCGTGTTGGAAAGTCTTATACAATTGATACGATAAAGGAATTAAAGAAAAATCATCCTCATAAAACATTTTATTTCATTATTGGCGCGGATATGGTTGAATATTTACCAAAATGGGAACGAATTGATGAGTTAATGCAACTAATCCAATTTGTTGGTGTTAAACGGTCTACTCATTCTTTACAAACACATTATCCAATAGTGGAAGTAGACATCCCATTAATAGAGATTTCCTCTACGTTATTAAGGGAACGGTTAGAACGTAGTGAAACCATTCACTATTTACTACCTGACTCCGTTTATAACTATATTAAGGAGAATCACTTATATGAAAATTGAGATAGCAAAGGACATCGTGAGGCCACACTTAACAACAGCTCGCTATGAGCATTCGTTACGCGTGGCGGAAACAGCAAAAGAGCTTGCTTTGTTATATGGTGAAAAAGTTGAAAAAGCAGAACTTGCAGCCGTCTTCCATGATTACGCGAAATATCGATCGAGGGATGAGCTTGCGCGATGGATAGTAACGTCCTATTTACCTAAAGACTTATTAGATTATCATCATGAATTATGGCATGGTCCAGTAGCAGCATTGCTTATTGAGAAAGAATTCGGTGTAAAGGATATAGATATCCAAAATGCTATTCATTACCATACAACAGGAAGAGCTCATATGAGTAACCTAGAAATGATAATATTTTTAGCTGATTATATAGAACCCGGTAGAAAATTTCCAGGTATAGATAAGGTGCGGGAGATGGCAAAGGTCGACTTGGTACATGCGTGCTTAATGGCATCAGCAAATACGATTCGATTCTTAATGAACAAGAATACTGCCATTTATCCTGACACCTTTCATACGTACAATGATTTAATAAGAAGAGTTAACGGAGGTAACCATTAATGGAAAATAAGACAATTATACAACTTGCAGCCGAAGCGTGTGATGATAAACGTGCTGAGGACATTATTGCACTTGATATGAACGAAGTATCATTAGTAGCGGACTATTTTTTAATATGCCATGGAAGTAATGAACGACAAGTGCAAGCAATAGCAAGGGGGATTAAGGATAAGATGGAAGAGAACGATATTTCCTTGAAACGTTTAGAGGGATTTGAACAGGCTAGATGGATTTTAGTGGATATAGGTGATGTCGTTTGTCATATATTTCATAAGGATGAAAGAAGCTACTATAATTTAGAGCGTCTTTGGGGAGATGCAGCTCCAGTCTCATTGCAATTGGAGGACAACAAATAGTAATGGCTTACGAAAAAATGGCGAATGTTTATGACCTGTTAATGGAAGATGCCCCTTATGATCAATGGGTAGCATTTACGGAAGCTCAGTTTAAATCAAGACAACGAGAAGTTGGGACGATCGCTGATTTAGGATGTGGTACGGGAGAAATAGCAATCCGATTGGCAAAAAAGGGATATCAGGTCACAGGAGTAGATTATGCGGCAGATATGTTAACATATGCAGCACATAAGTCTGCTACAGAAAATATGTCTATCCAGTGGATTTGTCAAGATTTGCGAAGTCTTGTAGGCCTTCAGGGGCTTGATGCTATAGTCAGTTACTGTGATGTCATTAATTATATTACGTCAGAAGCTTCCTTAAGAGATACATTTATAAATATAAACGAAGCACTCGATCCAGGTGGGCTATTTTTATTTGATGTTCACGCGCTTAGCTATATTACTGATAATTATTTTGGGGAAACATTCGCTGATGTTACGGAAGATGCTTCTTATATTTGGTTTTGTGCAGAAGGAACACAGCCTGGTGAAATGTTCCATCAGTTAACTTTTTTTGTAAGGGATAAGGACAATTTATACCATCGATTTGAAGAGGAACATCATCAACGAACATTTCCTGTAGAAATTTATAAAAAAATATTGAATGAGTCAGGTTTTGAAAATATTAAAGTATATGGTGATTTTTCATTAAAAGCAGATAGTTTAAATAATAATACAGCAAGAATTTTCTTTTCAGCTGAGAAGAAACCGGAATAATCTGTATTTCCGGTTTTTTTTCTTAAAAAGGAAAACAAGTTAAGCATGTCGAATTTTAAGTAGGAGAAATGAAATAAATTCCTTCTATTCCTCAAAAAGGAGGTGAACATTTGTACTCTAATATATTAAAAAAAGTACTTTTCTTTATTGGTATTCCAGTCGTCATAATCATTTTACTTCTTATGATCGGAGATAAAGATACAGGTGATGAAGATGCAAAAATCATTGATACTAGCGAGCCGATTGATCCGACAGATACGGTGAACAGTAATCGTACGAATCAGGTAGAGGACACAAGTACTGTCGTTGTGGATGTAAAAGGTGAAGTAAATAAACCAGGTGTCTATGAGTTGGAAGTGGAAGATCGTGTGATCGATGCAATAGAAGTAGCTGGAGGGTTTACTAAAAATGCAGATGAGTCCCAAGTAAACCTTGCGCAAAAAGTACAGGACGAAATGGTTATTTCAGTTGCAGATAGTGAAAGTGATTATTCATCGTCATTGTCAGGTACGGAGACGAACGAGAAATTGCGTATAAACCAAGCCTCGGTAGAAGAAATTGAGAGTTTGAGTGGGATTGGACCAGCAAAGGCAGAGGCAATTGTAAGATACAGAGAAGAAAACGGGCCATTTACCACAATAGACGATCTACTAAACGTTTCTGGAATTGGCGAGAAAACAATTGAAGTATTTCAGGAAGAGATTCAAATTCCATAACTGAAAATGAATGATTTCAAAAAATACATAAAGGGGAATAATGATGGAACGAATTTCATGGAATCAATATTTTATGGCGCAAAGTCATTTACTCTCATTACGCAGTACATGTACTAGACTAATGGTAGGGGCAACAATTGTAAGAGATAAACGAATTATTGCTGGAGGCTATAACGGAAGTGTCTCGGGAAGTGTTCATTGTATTGATGAAGGTTGTTATGTTGTCGACGGGCATTGTGTACGTACGATTCATGCTGAGGCAAATGCATTATTGCAATGCGCTAAATTTGGTGTTCCTACCGAGAATGCAGATATCTATGTAACACACTTCCCATGCCTGCAATGCTGTAAGCAATTAATTCAAGCAGGAATCAATACTGTTTATTATGCAGAGGATTATCATAATAATGATTATGCTATCGAGTTGTTTGCTGAGGCTGGAGTTATTACCAAGAAGGTAGAGCTTGATTATTTGACAGTTGATACAAATTATCTGGAAAAACAGCATTACATTCAAAATTTAATACAGAAGCTAGAAAATGAAGAAATTGATCTTAATGAATTGCAGAAATGGAAAAATAAAGCATTTGATTTATTTAATTTACGATAAAGGAGAATCATGTGAAAGGATTCTGGCATTTTCCTGCATTGGCTGTCGTTGTAAGTAGCTTGATTAAATGGATGAATCACCCTATTATTGCTGCAGTATTTCTTGTTTGGTTATTTTATTTATTTTATAGGAGAAGGATATGTGCAATGCCGTTTGTACTATCCCTCATCTCCCTTATATTCTTTTCCTTTTTTATCCCTCGAATAGAAACCATTGAAATTAACCATAAACAGCCTCCTCAAGATAAAGAATTAACAGGTACAATCATTACTCCTATTCAAGTAGAACCCGAAAAAATATCATTTATCTTTCAAGTTGCAAATACAGATAGCAAAGTTTCTATGTTGTATTTCCCAGACAATCCAGTGCATGTGGCCAGCGACTATCCGCACATAGCATATGGATCCACCTGTCGGATTTCTACGTTACTGGATATCCCTAAGCCAGCGACGAATCCCGGTCAATTTGATTATCAAGGATATGCGAATAAGCAAGGGATTTCTTATCAATCCATTATCACAAGTTTAGACGAGTTAGATTGTCTAGAAGGTACGGGATTTTTACATCATATATATCAAATAAGAGCATCCATGCTTGATTACGTTAACGGAAATATAAGTGATGGAACTGCTGCCTGGATACTTGCATTATTATTTGGAGATAAATCTTTTTTAGCTAAAGATACGATTGAATTGTTTCGACAATGGGGATTAAGTCATCTATTGGCAATCTCAGGCCTGCATGTTGGATTAATGATAACCATTACTTATTTTCTTTTAGTTAGGACAAACCTTTTCACAAAAGAGTACGCGCAATGGGGAATGCTGCTATTTCTGCCTGTCTATGCGCTGATGGCTGGAGGGGAACCCTCTGTATGGCGAGCCAGTATCATGGCTATATTTTTTATCATCCTCCATAAAACCAAATGGAAAATCAGTGTTACAGATGTACTTAGTATTACATTTATTGTGCTAATTCTATTTGATAAGCTGATTATATATCATGTGGGATTTCAGCTCTCATTTATGGTAACCTTTGGATTATTGCTTTCGAGGAAATGCTTATCCCGAACAAAATCTTCAATCAAACAGATGCTACTTATTAGTTTCATTGCGCAAATGATGATAATTCCGCTACTATTTCATTACTTCCACATACTCCAACCATTATCCATTTTACTCAACCTTTTCATTGTTCCATACTTTACATTCTTTGTTATTCCCACTTTATTAATGCTTTTATTTACGTCTCCTATATCCACCATATCCTCAATTATCGATCAGTTGTTTATTGTCGTTCATGAACAGGTGTTGCTTGGTATTGGAAAAATAGATAACTATCTACATTATCCTTTGGTTGCAGGCTCTATGTCATTTGTTGCTGTTATATTATATTACCTCTTTCTCTTCTTCTTTATGGGTTACTTGGAGAGGGGAAAGCAAGTAAAGTCATTTTATTGCGGAGTTATCATCGTAATGATAATTTTAGTCGATATAAGCCGACCATTTTTTTCTCCCATAGGGACAGTAACAATGCTCGATATCGGACAAGGTGATGCTTTTATTATTGAATTACCTTATCGTAAAGGTGTGATACTTATAGATGCTGGTTCAAAGGTTACAAACACAAACCAGCAGCCATCGGCGAGTGTATATAATCAGGTTATTCAGCCGTATTTATTTGCAAAAGGTATTCACAAAATAGATGCTATCTTTTTGTCGCATGAGGATTTGGATCATATTGGAAGTGTGGATTATATACTGGAGGATATAGAAGTAAATAATATATTTATAAGTGATTTTTTTGACAGCAAGGAGATTGTATGGAACTATTCTGAGGTAGTTACTGTAAAAAGAAATGATACAATTGTAGTAGGAAATACACTTTTTAAAGTGTTGGCACCATTTGAAGATAGAAAATCAGCAAATGACAATTCACTTGTTCTATTTACTAATATTGGGGGAATGAATTGGCTTTTTACAGGCGATATAAGTAAAAAAGAGGAAAAAGAAATAGTGAAATCATACCCAAATATAAACGTTGATGTCCTTAAAGTAGCACATCATGGCAGTAAAACATCTACAGATAAAGAGGTTTTAACACAATTAGCACCTCATTACGCATTAATTTCTGTTGGTGAGGACAATTCATATGGTCATCCGTCAGATGAAGTTATCCGTAATTTACGAGAAAGTGGTGCAATTGTTTTGCGTACAGATAGAGATGGTGCGATACAGTTTAAATTTATAAAAGACCGGGGAACGTTTTATCGTTTTTTACCATAGTAATATATCATGATTCATCCAAACAAAAAAGAGACTGTGACACAGTCTCTTTACTTACGTTCACATGTCTAACCTATGTAAACGAATGAGGATTTAGGCTCCTGCTACACTAATTATAACTCCGATTGCAAATAGCACAAGAAAGAAAATAAAAGAAAATGCAAAACCTTTGATGGAGTCAACAACGTCATTATTTTTAGATTGAATATCTTTTTCAAATTCGTTCACAATTACCCCTCCTATATCACCATTAGTATAAATTATATTTTTTAAAAAATCCACTTTTGCAATAAATTTATATCGAATTGAATGGATCCCAAATTTAGAAAGACTTAACATCTATACTTTTACTTAGACGGGAAAATCTATAGATAAGATCAAATATCGTTTGACATGACTGTTTCTAGAGCAGTTATGCAAGCGTTAATATAGATTGGAGAGGGAAGAAGATGCCAGTCTTTTCCCTCTCATTATTCCTTGCCATTCTTCTATTAACGTTTTACCATATAAAGGTACAGCAAAAAAGGTTGGAGTGAATTGCATGTCCTATTTGGAAGCGGTAAAACAAATAAAAAAAAATCAAATATCCTCAGTATTTTTACTATATGGAAACGAGCCCTATTTTATACAATCACTTAAAACACGTTTAATGGAAGCCATTCTTGATGATGATAAAGATAATTTATCGAGCTATGATTTAGAAGAAACATCTATACAGGATGTTATTGCAGATACGGAAACATTCCCTTTATTTGGTGAGCGTAAATTGATCATAGCTACTAACGCTGTTTTCTTAAAAGCAAAACCGGATAAACTTTCGTTTGAGCATGATCTTGAGTCGCTACAACGTTATCTGTCTGCACCAGTTGATTTTTCCGTACTTGTTTTGATTGCGCCATATGAAAAAATTGACGAACGGAAAAAAGTAACGAAACAATTAAAAAAGCAAGCATCTGTAGTGGCATGTAACGCTATAAAGGAATATGAGCTAAAGAAGTGGATTTCGCAATTGGCTGATCAGCTTCATGTTACAATTGGTGATGATGTTTATGATTTATTAGAATCGGAATTATCCACGAATTTGCACTTATTGGAAAGCGAATTGAAAAAATTAGCAATGTATGTTGGGGAGAATGGTGAAATTACAAGGGAAATTGCTGAAGCACTCTTATCGCATACTACTACAAATTCTTCATTGAAATTAGTGGATGCTGTCATGAATCGTGATTTACATAAGGCAATTACTATATATAAGGATTTAGAAAAAATGAAGGAAGAACCCATTGCATTGATTGGTTTACTTGCCTTCCAATTTCGTACAATTTTCCGAGTGAAGTTATTAAAGCAAAAAGGCTACAGTCAATCTCATATGCAAAAGCAACTTGGGGTGCATCCCTATGTCATTAAAATAGCTATGCAACGAGAAAAGCAATTTTCTATAGATACTTTAGAATATATTATGGATCAACTAGCAGATGCTGATGCAGCAATGAAGCAAGGATCTATGGAGAAAGAATTAGCATTTGAAATACTTCTATATCATTTAACGAAAGGAAAAATTGCTAGAACAAAAGCGCAAGCGTCTGATTAAAAAGGTAGCGACTGGAGCGAGTCAACGGAGATAAAGGAATCACGGTGAGCTTGCGAGCCGATGTAACTTAGATTAGGGGTGATTCGTGAAGTTGACTCGTTTCTGGGAACTGGAGCTGGACTTAGCTCAACACGTCCATATTTATCCACTTGAGCTAACAAACAAAAAAGGGGCTGGGACAAAACCCAGTAACTGAAAAAAGTGGTACGCCAATTTAGGGCGTATCACTTTTTTTACTTTT
>NZ_CANMAB010000041.1:0-31332 GCF_947495635.1 uncultured Virgibacillus sp.
CAGTTTGGCATCTTCTATCATATAATTGATTCGATCGATTGGATGTGTTGGATCGATAGGTAAGTAGGCGCCGCCTGACTTGAGAATGCCTATCATGCCGACCATCATTTCTAGCGAACCATCGATCATCATACCGACAATCGCATTGGCTGTGATGCCATTTTGGCGTAAGGTCCTTGCGAGTTGATTCGCCTTTTCATTTAAGGCTTGATACGTTAACTGCTTGCCTTCGTATTCCACTGCGATATGGTGGGGATGTTTTTCTACTTGTTCCTCCCATAATTGAGATATTGTCTTATCCTTTGGATACGTTACCGATGTGTCATTAAAGTCATGGAGAATCTCTTTCCGTTCCTTATCAGTTGTCATACTGATTTGGGATACAGGGATTTCCTGGTTTTGAATCACGGATTGAATGATTTCGATGAAATGGTTCTTAAGATTTATAACCGTTTCTGAATCATGTACATTTTTGTTATATGAAAAAGTTATTTTTGTATCTTCACTTGGTATAACTTTTATATTGAAATCATAATTCGTTTGTTCATACCCATGTATATCTTCAACAGTAAATCCTAATTCAGAAACAAAATCAAAGTTCACTAATGCTTCATCAATATAATAATTTTGGAAAGTTATTTTACTAGTAATTAGATCACTCTTTATATCAGTTAGCGATTGAATATCCGCTAGTGGATAATAATCATATTTACTAGACTCCAATGCCTTATTTTGGGTTTCCTTCAATAAGTCAATAAATATTTGTTTAGGATTACTTGTGATTCGGACAGGAATCATATTAATAAATAACCCTACCATTTCTTCTAAGCTTTCTATATCATAATTTCTTCCTGATACAACAGAACCAAAGACAACGTCATTTGTTTGATTGTATTGTTGCAGCAATATTCCCCAAACTACCTGTATAATCGTATTTAAGGTTGTTTTAGAGCTTTTAGCAATATTAGTTAACGCTTTTGTTATGTCTTTATTTAGAACAAAATCCAAATCTTCCACCATGTATTCATAGTGATGAGTTCGAATCGATGGTATTTTAACATTGGTTTCATACCCCTCTAGATATTGGTACCAATATTGCTTAGCATGATTACGATTTTGTTTTTGCAGCCAATCAATGTAATGACCATATTGCTTTGGATTATCCATTTCTAAAATGTTGTTATTTTTTAACATAGAATAAATATCAAAGAAGTCCTTTAGTAATATCCATGTGCTCCATCCATCCATCAGAATATGATGAGAGCTCCAGATCACTTTATATTCTTTATTACCCTGTTTCAAAATGAATAGTCTCATAAGAACATCTTTACTTAGATTGAAACCTTGCTTTCGATCCTCAAGTATTATTTTTTCGATACGGTCATCTAACTGTTTATTATCCATACTCGATAGATCATGGAAGTACACCTTTGGCTTTCTTTCTTTTAAAACGACTTGACGTGGTTTCTCCACATCTTTATAGGCTATAACCGTTCTTAAAATATCGTATTTATTAATGAGTATTTGAAAGCTTTTTTGAACAAGTTCCATATCTACTATGCCTTTAGCAGTAAAAATGGTTTGATCAAAATATGCAGATGACTCACTCTTTACTAATGAATGAAATAGCATACCTTCCTGCATTGGGGAAAGAGGGTATATGTTCGTAATTTGAGTTTTATTTGCTCCCTCATATGCTTCTTTTAAATTTTTTAATTCATCTGTTGTCAAATCTTCATCGGAATAATCGGATACCGTATATTCCATCACGTCTTTCTCCAAACAATGGCGAATTATTTCGATTAGATTTTCCTTAAATCTTTCGAGAAATTTTCTTATTGTTTCTCTACGATACCTCAAGCTATTATAGGAAACAGAAAGACTTAATTTCTGATTAGTTATCATTCCATTTATGTCGATTTCATTTATTCTATCACTATTTGGACTCACGTTTTCCCCTGAATATAAAGAGGAAATTTCAAAAAGTTCATCATTTAATTGCTCGTCAAATTGTCCCAAATAATTGAAGCTAATTTCTGGTTCTCGATTATTCCAAGGCTTTGATGGTGAAAGATATTTTAAGATACCATAGCCTATTCCTTTATTAGGAACTTTTCTTAAGGATTCTTTTGTATGTTTGATTAAAGACGAGGTGGATTTGTCTACCATTTTTAATAATAAAGGATATTGTGCTGTAAACCATCCTATCGTTCTATTTATGTCTATATTTCCTTCGAAAGCGTCTCTTCCATGACCTTCTAAATTAATAAGAATATTCTTCTCATTTGTCCATTGATAAATGGTACGAGTAAGAGCTGCTAATAGCAAATCATTTATTTCTGTATTATAGGCTTGGTTCGAACGCTTTAATAAATCTTCCGTATACGATTGATTTAATTCAACATGCACTTCTCTCGCATTTTTTTGCTTATTCTCAAATTCCTGAGATTCGAAATCAGTAGGTAGAGGTTTTATATGCTGTTGTTCCATTTTATTCCAATATGGAAGCTCCTGCTGAAAATATTCAAGTTTCTCTTGTAAAAAATCTGCCCACTCTTGATACGAATTGGATTTCGGTTGAAAGTCAACCTTTTTACCTTTTAGTAAAAGATTATACCCTTCGGTAAAGTCTTCTAAGAGAATTCTCCATGAAACCCCATCTATTACTAAATGATGGATAGCTATTAAAAGATAATCCCCTTCCTTTGTTTGAAATATACCTAACTTGACGAGAGGGCCATTTTCTAAATCGATACTACTTTGAAGTTCATTACACTTCAACGAGATTAGTCCCTCATAGTGATCATACTTTCGTAAATCATGAACATCTATTGAGAAGAGGTTCGACTCTATATCTCTATTAATCTGCTTCACTTTTCCGTTATGTTTACGGTAGACCATTCGTAAGGCATCATGATGGCAAGTTATTTTATCAAAAATTTTCTCAATCCACTCTACTCGAAAACCGTCTCTACCATATAACATAATAGCTTGATTCCAATGATGAACATCTGTTATGTCCTTTTCAAAAAACATACGTTGAATAGGTGTTAGTAATACATCACCAGAGACCGTTTTTTGGTCCACTACCACTTGTTCTTCCGTCATCTTAAGGCTAATTGCTTTCAAATTACTATTGTCAAATATGTCCTTCACTTCTAGTGTAAAACCAAATTTTTGCAATTTTGATATTAGTCTTATTGCCTTGATAGAGTCTCCACCAAGATCAAAAAAGTCTTCATGAATTCCTATTTTTTTAACTCCTAATATTTCACTACATACTTCCACTAATCGTTTTTCCTTCACGTTGGAAGGTGCAACATATTCTTGTATTGATAAATCCAGTGTATCAGGCTCAGGCAATATTTTTCTGTCCACTTTGCCGTTTGGTGTAAGCGGAATGCTTTCAACCTGAATAAAGTAAGTAGGCACCATATAATGAGGTAGTTCTTTTTTTAAGTTATTTCTTAGGGCAGCTATATCTATTGATTCTTCACCTAATAAATACGCGCATAGATATTTTCCTTGATTATCATTTTCCCATGCTAAGACTACAGATTGAAGAATATATGGTTGTTCGGATAGCTTATTTTCAATTTCACCTAGCTCTATTCTAAACCCCCTAATTTTCACTTGATCATCTAGTCTTTCAATAAATTCAATTGATCCATCAGGGAGCCATTTTACTAAGTCTCCTGTTTTATACATTTTTGATTTAGTTTCAAAAAGATTCACGACAAACTTTTCCTCAGTCAACTCAGACCGGTTTAGATAACCAATTGATAATCCTTCACCACTTATGCATAACTCTCCTGGTAATCCAATTGGTTGAAGTTGACCGTCACGATTCGTAATATACACTTGTGTATTTGCTATGGGCTTCCCGATAACATTTGATTTGTCTTTCCCGCACAAAGTTGTCAATGCATCAACGGTTGTTTCTGTAGGGCCGTAACAATTATAAATATCATACCCAAGATCAATCACTTCATTTTTTAGAGTGTTTGGTAATGCTTCTCCACCAGAAATAAGCACATCAACACTTTCTAATTTAGGATCACCTACAATAAATTCCTGTATAGTAGTCGGGACTAACTGGACAATGTTTATGTCATGTTTCTGGATAAATTGTCTAAATTTATATCTATTTGTCGATTCTTCATAAGTGGTAATGTATACCGTTCCTCCATTTAGCAAAGCCCCAAAAACTTCTTCAACGGAAACATCAAAAGAAATACTTGTATTATGCATGACGTGTCGACGTTCTCTCAAATTATAGGTATCGCCAAACCAAGTGCATAGATTGATAACACTTTTGTGTTTTATCGGTACTCCTTTAGGGTTTCCTGTAGAACCGGACGTATAGATGATATATGCGAAATCTTCCATATGGCTGATTGTTTCTAAATTTGTTTTAGGTTTCATTTCTATGGAAGGATCATTTACATTTATCTCTGGAATATTTACTTCTAACTCCTGTGTTATCGTATTCCGGATTAATAATACATCCACTTCTGCATCTTGTAGCATGAAGTTGATCCTTTCTTTTGGATAGGAAGGATCAATTGGTAAATACGCGCCACCGGATTTCAAAATTCCTAGTATTCCAATAATCATCTCAATTGATCTTTCGCCCATAATAGCAGCTACTGAATTTACTTTTACCCCTCTCTCTTGCAATAGCCATGCCATTTGATTAGATTTTTCATTCAATTCCTGATAGGTTAAGCTTTGCTGCTTATATACCACTGCTATTTTGTTAGGATTCTTTTGAGCTTCTTCTTCAAACATTACTTGTATAGTTTTATCAGCAGGATATTTCGTTTTAGTAAGGTTAAATTGTTTTAAGATCTGATGTTTTTCCTCACTAGTTATCATTTCAACGTCTTTGACTTCCTTAGCTAAATCTACCATCATCTCAGTTAAGATAATTAAAAATCTCTTCCCAAATTGATGAATCGTCTCGCTCGTAAAAAGGGTAGCATTATAGACAAATGATAACACTATTCCTTTACCCGTCTTTTCAATGCTAATTGTGATTTCATTGTTGTTGGAGTTATGTATGTATTGGATGTGTTCATCTAGATGAAGGGTATTCATAGTTAAGCTGATTGGAGTTAATTCCATCACACTATTACTGATATTCGAGTTTCTTAATAGATTTTCCAAGTTAATGTGGCTATGTTGATATGTTTCTATTAACTTATTCCGATTCTGCAAAATCAGGTTTTTAATGATTGCATTACTGTTAAAGTTATTGAAGAAAGGTAACACTTTATTATTTATTCCACTACGATTTTCTTTATGAGAGACAAATATTGGAATTCCTATTATGTTTTTAGTTTTACCATTATATTTATAAAGCTCTATTTGCAAGCACGCCATAAAGATGGAAAATAGAGGAAAATCATTGTGCTTGGTAATTGCCAACGCTTTTTCCGTAATAGCATCATCTAAGGAAAATGAAATTTGAGACTTTTGATAGTTATTTACATGAACAAAATCCCGAGCAAAGTCTGCCTTCCATTCATCAGTAAGGTTCATCGTTTCCCAGTATTTTTTTGATTGTTCTTCTTTTTCCATCAAACGGTCGAGATCACTAGACATTGAATACCCTCCGTTCTTCATCAAAGTTAATTGAACTTAAGATTATAACCATTAGTTTAGGTAGACATAAGTGTATTTTTAAAAGGAGAATTCTTGATCTTTAAGCTCATTTAATAATTCATCTTCCTGTAAAATGGATTGCCTCTCCTCTTCGCTACGAATTTCAATATTTCCAAGTTGAATATTTACTTGTGTTGAAATGATCTCAATAATCCGCTGGAAATCCTCGGCTATTCTAGCAACGGTTTCTTTCTTAAATAGTTGAGAGGAATATTCAATACTCATTTCAATATGTTGCTTTTTTTCTAACGCAACTAAAGATAAATCCATTTTTGCTATATTATTAGTTAATAATTTGGGCTTAAGTGATAAATTGTTAATCTGGATAGCTTTACTCAAATCGAGATTGGTCATATCAAAAAGAACATCGAATAATGGATTTCTGCCTTTTATTCGTTTAATATTTAACTCATCAATTAATTCTTCAAGCGGATAATTTTGATTATCATATGCAAGTAAGGAGTTTTGTTTTACTTCCTTTAGAAATTCACTAAATGTCTTATCATTTGTTGGCTGATTTCGCATTGCTAACGTATTTACAAACACCCCCATGATATTCTGCAGATCCGCATGCGGCCTTCCTGCAATTGGTACTCCGACAACGATATCCTCTTGTCCACTATATTTGGCTAATAGAATGTTAAAGGCAGACAGTAAGATCATCTGAAGAGTCACATCTTCTTGCTTCACCAATACTTGTAACTTCTTTGTTGTTCCCTCCTTGATGGTAAATGCTAAGCTATCTCCTTCAAAGCTTTGAAAGGCTGGCCGTTCATAGTCATATAGCTGCTGGAGCATTGGCACCTTATCTTGAAATTGTTCTTGCCAATAACGAGCTTCCTCCTTCATATGATCATTTTTTAAATATTTATATTGCCATTCGGCATAATCTTTGTATTGAATGCGCAATGGTTCCATCGACTCACCGTTATACAATTTTTTAAATTCATTCATAAAAATTTCTACGGATACACCATCGGAAATAATATGATGCATATCAATTAGTAAATAATATGTTCTGTGAGCTTTTAAAATTTCCGCTCGGAATAACGGTGCTTCCTCTAAGACGAATGGACGAATCAATTTCTGAGATAAGCTAGTAATATCAGTTTCATCTACTTTCCGTACAGGAAGATGGAACGCTAGTGTTGGCTTAATTTTTTGGACAATCTCACCATCGACTGTTACAAAATAGGTACGTAGTACTTCATGTCTGGCTATTAATTGATGAAGCGTTTCTTCCATTTGTTCAATATCTATTTCTCCTTCTAGCATAAAGACGCCAGGCATATTATAAGCGGTACTTTCTTTTTCCAATTGTTGCACCGAATACATTCGTTTTTGAGCAGAGGATGTTTGATAGTATTCCTTTTCTACACATGGCTCTATTTGTTTGTATGGATTAGCAACCCCTTTGATATCAATGTAGTCGCTTAACTCTTGAATCGTTGGTCTGTTAAAAAGTTCTTTTAATGGAACTGACACCTCTAATACCTTATGTACCTCACTCATGACAGTTGTTGCTTTTAATGAATGGCCACCTAAGTCAAAGAAGCTATCATGGATACCAATGGATTCTACTCCCAACACATTTTGCCAAATAGAAGTCAGTATTTTCTGTGTTGGAGTTTTTGGGGCTTCATACGCCTCCGAAATAAGCCCCATTACATCTGGCTTAGGTAATGCCTTCCGGTTCACTTTACCATTATTGGTTAATGGAATCTTCATGAGCTCCATAAAGTAAGCAGGAATCATATAGTCTGGCAAGCTTTCCTTCAAATAAGCTTTTATTTCTGATTTATCCATAGAACACTTGGCCACGATATAGGCACATAAATATTTTTGATCTGGTTCACCTTCTTTTGCTACCACGACAGCTTCTTTAATGTCAGGGTGGCTGATCAGTCGATACTCTATCTCACCTAGCTCAATTCGATATCCTCTAATTTTAACTTGGTTATCCATTCTTCCTAAGTACTCCATCTCTCCACTTGGAAGCAATCTTACCAAATCACCTGAATGATATAATTTACTTTCCTCCACATAAGAATTGTCGACAAATTTTATACTCGTTAACTTTTCTTGATTTAGATATCCCCTTGCGACACCATCTCCAATGACACATAATTCTCCTGGAACACCAATTGGTTGGAGCCTTAAATTTTCATCCACAATAACTGTCATTAATGTATGAATAGCCTTACCTATATTGCTAATCCCACTTTGAAGATCTTCTTCCTTTAATTCTTTAAACGTCACGTGAACAGTTGTTTCCGTAATTCCGTACATATTGATTAGTTTTACTGTTTTATATTTCTCCATCCAGTCTTTCAACATTATTGGTTTAAGCGCTTCTCCCCCGAAAATAATATACCTTAACGATAATTGTGACCTCGTTTCTTCCATTTCAATTTTCATTAAGTTATAGAAAGCTGTTGGTGTTTGATTTAATACGGTAACTTTTTCATTTTCTAATAATGTCCGGAACCTAGTTGTATCCATGGCAACTTCATCAGAAACAATAATCAGCTTTCCTCCATATAGTAAGGCTCCAAAAATTTCCCAAACGGAAAAGTCAAACGACTGTGAATGAAATAAGGTCCAAACGTCCTTTTCTGAAAAATCAAATTGATAGTCATCGTTCTTCATCAACCTTACAACATTTTTATGTTCGATCATAACTCCTTTAGGATTACCGGTAGTGCCAGAAGTATAAATAATATAGGCAAGATCACTTGGGTAGTTTATATATTTTAAATTCCTAGCATCCCCTTCTTGGAAAATGCTCGTATCCGATAAATTAACAACTGAAACATCATCCATCCCTTCATACATATATGTATTTGTAACAACTAGTTTAGTCTGAGAATCTGTTAGCATATATTCTTTTCTTTCCTTAGGCAACTTAGGATCAATTGGTAAGTATGCTCCACCTGCTTTTAAAATTCCTAATATACCAATGATAAGTTCAATTGATTTATCAACCATAAGTGCTATGATTGAATCTGCTTGAACACCAAGATTTCGTAACTTCCTAGCCAGTTGATTAGCCTTCACATTCAAATCACGGTAAGTTAGTTCTTCCTTATTGTCTTTAACAGCAATATGATTCGGATATTTCTCTACTTGTTCTTCAAATAACTGATGGACAGTTTTTTCCTTTGGATACAACACATTTACATTATTAAAGTTGTTTAAAATTAAATCTCGCTCTTCTGGAGTGATAATGGGTATATCACTAATCTGATTATTAGTATTGTCTAATACGTTTTCAGTCAATCTGCTAAAGTGCTTAGCCATTCTTTTTATAGTTTGTTCACTATAAATGTCTGTATTGTATTCAATGTTAATTGCATATTCTTTTTCTTGATTAACCTCGAAAAACAAATCAACTTTTGAGCTTTTCGTCTTGATTTCATCACTTCTAATGTTAATACTGGGACTATTTAGTTCTCTAATCAGGTTATTTTGAAATGTATAGAGTACATCAAAGATAGGATTTCTGCTTTTATCTCTCCTAGTATCGAGCAGATCTACTAATTCTTCGAAAGGATAATCAGCATGGTCCGTTGCTTGAAGTACATTCGTTTTCACCTTATCCAGTACATCAACAAACGCTTCTTCTGTATCAATATAATTTCTAATAGGAATTGTATTGACGAACATCCCTATTAAGTTTGCTGTTTGTAAATCTTTTCTTCTATCTAATGTAGATCCAATTACAATATCTTGTTGTCCGGAATACTTCGCTAATAGAATATTAATACATGTAAAAAAGAACATGTACGGAGTAACATGGTTCACTCTACAGAAACTATCAATCTTCTCACTCAAATGATGGCTTAATATGAAGCTTACATTATCTCCATTAAATGTTTGTAAGTACGGTCTTGAATAGTCACTATGAATATCCAGAGTTGGAATACCATCAGCAAACACATTTTTCCAATACGTTTCTTGTTTCCTCTTATCAACATCTTTATTACCTTTTTCTTTTTGTAGGATATAATCCTTATATTGTAGCGTTAAATCATCTAGTTCCTGTCCACTATAATGAGTCATTAATTCATGTAAGAAAATTGCAGAGCTTGTACCATCAGCGATAATATGATGAGTATCTAATAACATCACATGGAAATTTGTCTTCACCTTAATTAGTTTTATCCTAATTAAGGGCAAGCTATTTAAATCGAATGGTTTTATAAAACACTCCCTCTCACGATTTATTAATTCGTATAGATCGACATCTTCCTCCAGAATAGAATATGGAATGGAAATGTGCATCTTATCGACTATTCTTTGTACGACTTCTCCATTGACCTCAGCGAAGTACGTGCGTAATGATTCATGCCTTTTTATGATGACATTAAGCGAATTTTCCAATTTTTCAACATCCAAATCCCCTTCTATTTTGACAACACTCGCAATATTGTAATTTAAACTATTCTCATCCACTTTATGTAGTGTATACATTCTTTTCTGTTCAGAAGAGATTGGATAAATTTTATTTGCATCATCTTTTCCCTCTCCTCGAACTAGAATTTCTCCTTCTTCTGTCAATTCACCAAGAATACTAGTGTTGTAAATTTCAATCTTATTTGGGCCAATAAAGATATTTCCAATAGTACCTTTTGGTAACAACTGCATTGTATCATCCAAAATGAATACTCTAATGTCATGACAATTTACGATACCAAACTGTTCTAAATTCACTTTTAGCTTTTTTTCTATATAGTCATAAGGAAACGTAGAGTAATAACGCATAATTTCCTTCGATTCAAGTACTGAAGCAGTTCTGTTTAACTCTTCTTCTAATTCTTCGTTGCTAGCATTTTCTTCAGTTGTTACCGTTGCTTGTAAATAGGATGTCTCTACTTCGTTTACTATATTAGATTTTTCATTTATATAAGCAGCAAGTTTATTTAAATCAGATAAGTCATTAAAAATTCTAGAAAATGGGATTTCTATACCAAATTGTTGTTTAATATGGCTATTTACCCTAGTAAAAATAATGGAATCGAATCCCATTTCAATAATATTCTCATCCGGTTGTAGTTCTTGATTATCAACCTTGGTTACTTCCGATACTATTTCTAATAATCTATTCAGGATTTTATTCATAGAACTACCCACTCTTATACCCCCTTTAGAAACTTGGCCAACATTTCAATTTTTGAAATACATAAGTTGGCAGACTAACCTTCTTCGTCTGTTGCGAACTATATAACTGCTCCCAATGAAGTTCCGCTGCTCCCCTAATATATAGTTGGGCAATTCTAGATAAGTTACCTGTTCGATTATCTATAGTTGTGTTAGCCACAATATTATTTCCACTATCACGTAAAGCAATTATATTCTCTTTAGTTAATTCATCAATTTTTGTCGTTTTAGTAGCTTCTTTCACCCGTTTATGAACTCCAAAATAAATATGATTAGCTAAATCTGTTTTACATTCAAAATGCTTCAATTTTTTTATTAAATCGTCCAATGAATCAGCGACAATAGCTATTCTATATTCAAAATGTTCTCTACCTATATTAGATGTATAGCATACATTTGAAAGTTTTAAGTGCTTATTATTTTCCATGAATTTAATATATTTTTCGACTAACTGATTTAGTGTTGTATTATTCTTGGCTGATAGCGTGAAAATATGGCTTTCATTTGATTCTAGGCTTTGTTCTTCGTGACCTCGGTATTCTTCTAAAATTACATGTGAATTGGTTCCAGACAATCCAAAATTATGGATTCCACATCTTCTCACTCCATTGCGAGGTAACCAGTCAGTTTCAGTAATCGTAATATAAAACGGTGAATCGTTTAAATTTATGTTTGTATTTGGTTTTTTAAAGTTAGCAAGTGGAGGTAATTTTTTATTTTTCAACATAAGACAACATTTTACTAAGCTTGAAAGTCCTGAGGCTTCATATAAATGCCCAATATTTCCTCTAACAGAACCTAATGAACAAAACCGGCTTTCACCATGCCCGCTACTATAAGCACTAGATAAGGCTTCAAACTCGATTGAATCACCAATATCCGTTCCTGTTCCTTGTGCTTCGACATAAGTTATCGAGCTTGGTTCAACCTTTGCATTTCGTAATGCTTTCATAATTACTTCTTTTTGAGCAGCAGGATTTGGAGCTGCTAAACCTAGAGTAGTACCATCGCTATTTACTGCCATCCCCTTTAAAACAGCATAAATATGATCTTGATCATGAATTGCTCTTTGTAGTGGCTTTACCATAATGGAAATAACTCCTTCGCCTTCCCCAGTTCCATTACCCTCTGAGTCAAATGGTTTGGTTCGATAATCTTCTGACTCAAATCCAGCTCGCAGGCCGTCCTTAAGGGGAATGGTCTTAATCCTAATTCCACCAACTATTGCCTGCTCACAATTCCCACTTTTTATGTCATTACATGCAATATTTAATGCGACTAAAGAAGAAGAGCAAGCAGTATCAACAATCAAACTAGGTCCTTTTAGATTCATCATATATGACACTCTTCCCGCTATATTAGAAGAAAGATAGCCTGTAGGTGTTTGAATGTCTTTCGATGCTTGTAATATTTGTTGATACTTAAATCCTTCCATATCTCCCATATATCCTACATACACTCCAGTATTAGACCCCTTCAATGTTCCGGCATGATATCCAGCATCCTCAACTACTTTAACTGTAGATTCTAGAAACATTCTTTGCACCGGAGACATTGCAACACCTTCAACCGGCAGAATATTAAAATATTTATAATCGAACGTATCAATATTATTTAAGTAAGCCCCACGATGATATTCCATCTTATTTTCTGAATACCCAACTGATAATAAGTAATCGGTAAGATCTTCTTTTCTATTTTCAGGAAAATCCCGTACTCCTTCCCCCCCATTCCGAATGTATTCCCAATATTCATCTTGCTCTTCTGCTCCAGATGCTTTTAAAGAAATACCTATAATAGCAATATCATCACCAGCCTGATTCATATTTTTCCTAGAGCTGTTTTTCTCATTCACTTGTTTCTTTCCATTTTTAATAAAATCAGCTAGTTCTTTAATGGTTTGATTTGCATAGAAATCTGCAACTTTAATATGGTCTCCATATTTTTGCTGTAGCTCTGAAGCTACTTGAGTTAACTGCAGTGAACTGATACCCATTTCAAAAAAGTTATCTTCAAGTCCAATTTTAACTTCGCTTATGTACATCTTACATATAGAGACGATGCCATTTTCTATTTGATCAATATCCTCGCTATTACGCTCACCTTTCTTTTTATGTTCATCGATTTGCTTTATTATAGATTGGAACTTCCCTTCTTCAAACCGCCTTACCAGATTAAATCTTTGGACTTTACCGCTGGTTGTCTTCGGAATTTGTTTTAATGGAATAACATGGGAAATTTGGACACCTAATCGATAATTTAATTCTCTTTTTATATTTTTCTCTATTTCTATAAATTCCTCGTCTGACTTTTTAAATTTAATAAATGCTACAATATGCTCTGTTTGCTCTTTAAAATTTCTTGCACCACCAACAGCTACTTCAGCTTCACTAAGTGGGATTCCTGCGACTTCACGAATAACTCTTTCTAAGTCATTAGCAAAGTAATTCTGACCATTAACAAACAACACATCTTTGTAGCGACCCACTATTACTAATCGTCCATTTTTTATAAATCCTATATCACCTGTATTCAACCAGCCATCTGCAGATAATGCTTCGTTTGTTTTTGCTTCCATGTTGTAATAGCCGCTGGTTACATTTTTTCCCTTTATCTCGACAGCTCCTAGCATATCCTCGTCTAATACAGTTTGACGATTATCAGTTATTCGGATACTTGTATTTGTCAGAGGGTAACCTACATCAACAAACGTTGCAGCAAAGTTACTAGTATCGTTTTGCAGGTAAACTACTTCTTCCCCAATCTTAATTGCTCTTCTATCGATACACCACGTTATCACGTTGCCATCCTCTGGATAAGCTGCTGAAACCCCAAGACATGCCTCTGCAAGCCCATATGCAGGACACATTACAGTATCTTTCATACCATATTTACGCATCTTAGAGAAGAATTCCTGGATTAGATCTGCTGAGATTGGCTCGGCTCCATTAATGATAATTCTAACATTGGATAAATCGACATCTTCTGAGACTCTTTTTGCGTATTTTAATGTGTACCTATAACCAAAGTTGGGAGAGAATAGCAGTGTTGATTTATGCTGACTTGCTTTTTCTAACCACATTCTAGGTCTTCTAATAAAATCATTTGTATTAATATTGACTTGATTAATGTTTAATAATGTAGGTATTAAATGACATCCAATTAACCCCATATCATGGGACATAGGTAACCACGTAATTAAGCTATCCTCGCTTGTCATGCGTGTACCATTAATAATCCCTTCCATATTAGCGAGTAAATTATAATGTTTTAACATAACTCCTTTTGGTTCACCAGTCGATCCTGAGGAAAACTGTAAAAAAGCTATATCATCTTGATTACTTTCATAAATTTGTCCATCTTCCTCATAATGATAAACATCTCGAATATCTATCACTCTATTTTTAAGTGCTGATAGATCAATATCATTATTCTTTGCATATTTTTCTAGTACTTCATAGTGCTCAAGGTCACAAATTAGATATGGGTTATTTAATTGATTCCATACTTTAAAAAACTTTAATTTATGTTCATCATTCTTGCCTGTACTAAGTGGCACAGGAATTATTCCTCCCAATAATCCTGCCCAAAAAGAATGAACAAAATCTTCATTATCATTTAACTGGAATACAAGTTCATCTTTGTAGCTAATCCCTTTACTCTGTATATAGCCTAAAATTTTAATGCTTTTATCCAATAAATCATGATATGACACGAACTTTTCAATTCCGTTTTTTTTAACGAAACTGATACCCTTTTCTGTTTCTGATTCCTTATTTCTAATAACATTAATTAAAGTCGACAAATTACTCCCCCTCCGTTTTACCTTTGAACCCCGAATAATTTATATCACTAGAATTCATGTAATTTTTCTAACAAGGTAATTATATCTATTTTTAAATAGATATAAATTAATTGAGTAAATTTTTAATAGTGTCTAAAGTCTTATAAAAAAATATTCCCTTCTACAATCCACTAAAATTGTGTCACCATACTTATCAGAAATCGTATCATTTAATTTATTTTTTCAGTTACTTTAACTAGCAATTTCTAGTCTTTTTTACTTCTTTCGACTAAAAACAAGATACTTTAGTCATATTTTACATATATTTCAATTATACAAATTATCGATTATTATTAACTGAGCAAAAAGAATTATTTTTTTGTAAATTTAAAATATTGGATAGAGATTTATTACCATTAATTGTTATTGTTACCATTTAAACTCATAAATTGTAATTAGTTTAGTAAAATATACTATTTCAATCATAATTCGTTTAATAAATTGATAAGTATTTACAGTTTACCAGTTCGATTTATAGAATAATTTTTTATGAAAATATAAGGTATACTGGATGGAATAAACTGAATATACTCTAAATATTTTTCCTTCTGTTCGTACTGTAAATTTATCTACTTAAAGAATTTTTCCTCATCGTCTCCTCAAACATAAGTAGTTCCTCCATATCTCAATCGTAAGCAACCTTGTATGCTAATTTATTCGAAAGAAAGGCCATATGTACTAGCTATCTTTAACATTTTATGGGCTATTATCACATAAATAATACATCCTTTAGTACAAATGAACTCTTATTTCAAATTTATATACACTCTAAAACTTTTGCTCTAATTATACATATCTTTCTAATTATATTTTTTTGGGGAAATTACTATATAGTGATTAAAATTTTTTTACCATTTATAAGCATTATTTAAGAAAAAATCTATAAAATTATAAAGTAGTCAGACGAGAAAGCTAATGATGTAAAAGGAAGGATAAGTAATGACAATTAAAAAGATTAGCTTTTGGATGTTCATTAGAAATAGTTTTCTTATTATTGCTGTGATCTTATTATTTTGGATAATATTAAACCAGATTGTGATGGAGCTTGAGCAACACCGATATCCGCCATTAGGTCAATTAGTTGAAGTGAACGGTGATAAAATGCATGTGTATGTTAAGGGAGAGGGTGAAAAAACGATTGTTTTATTAAGTGGTGCTGGTACAGCTGCACCAGCATTGGATTATGAACCTTTAATAAAAGAAATGGCAAAGAATAATAGAATAGTAGTTGTAGAGACATTTGGGTACGGTTGGAGTGAAACTACTAATAAGAAGCGAACTGTTGAGAACATTGTAGAGGAAATAAGGACCGCACTGTATAAAGCTAATATTAAAGGTCCATATATTTTGATGCCTCATTCAATATCTGGTATTTATAGCTTGTACTATGCCAATAAATACCCCGACGAAATTAAGGCAATAATATGTAATGATTGCACTTTGCCTCAAGTAGTAGATTACTTTAATGAATCTATTCCTACTATACCTCGATATATAAATGTTTTAGCATCGACTGGAGCCACTAGGTTAGCAGTATATTTGAATTCAGCGAAGTACCTTCCTGAAGCAGAAAATGGAACTTATTCTCTTGAAAACTTAGAAAAGACTAAAATCTTATCGGCATGGAATTTAGGCAACAAAAATATAATTGCTGAAGTTAATGAAATAAATCATAATATTGATAAAACAGTTAATATGTCTTTTCCTACAGATACACCCGTTCTAATATTTACTAAATACAGTGATAGGATAACGACAAATGGTAAAACAATGGAAGCTTTTTATCAAAAGCAGATAAACCATTTATCAACTAAAAAGCTCGTTGTATTAAGAGGACATCATTATTTACACTGGTCTAATTTTAAGGAGATAAGCAAAACCGTTTATGATTTTATAAATACATTTTAACTTTTAAAGTTAGATGTAATAACTTTAAAAAAATTATATAGTCTTCATTCCACGCCATACAAACATTCTTATTCATTTGTTGACCAAAGTAAACCACATTTATGGGATAGATGGCAAAACGAACTAAAATTACTTACTATGACTATCGCTTTTGTATCCTTTTTCGGTCAATCGGTAATCCTTGCATCAAAATTATTTTTGATACAACTTTCCTTCATACGATGCCCTGTTTTTATAGTTCACCATCTCCCTAGACCCTATGCAGGATTACCTTGTAAAAAGGAGGTTATGCTCCTAGTCTATGGATCTCTTTTTAACTGGCTCTATTAACATATATTAAAGATTTCATTTATAGCTTATTGACTCCTATAAAAGCTTTTAGTAAGCATATATAGACAATAAGCTATCGATACAAATAAAGGTACCAACAGATATACTTCAAAAAAAGGAATGACACATAAAATAAATACAAATGAAACAAGTGAGCATATCCAAGGCTTGCTCCACTTCTTAAAAAGTTTAACACCTGAAATCATTGTTAAAGCATATACGATTAAACCAAGTGACGTCGGTATAAAAAGCAGATCATCAAATGTTGCTGAAAATATAACTGTGATTATTACGCCTATAACTGCAAACCCAACTGCAAATATAACCATGCGTCGTGGAACACCAGAACGATGTATCTTTGATAATACGGTTGGGAATGCTTTATCTCTGCTCAAGGAATACCCTAGCTGCGCCAAACTAGCGATAAATGCGTTTGATGTACCAATGCATATTAAATAGGCAAGTACTGCAGTTAATACTTGTGCCCCTATCCCTAGATTATCTTGTATAATAACAGCAATTGGCGAAAAATCGCTTTCAACACTACCATATGTATTTGTGCCAATAGTAACAAAACTAAGTAGTAAAAATAAACAACCTATAATCAATGCGCTAATTACAGAGCTTTTTACAATATTTTTATCAGGTTGTTTGAAATGAGAGGATAAGTTGCAGATTGCCTCCCAGCCAAAGAAGGCCCAGAAAATAACAGTAATAGCAGTGCCAATGGCATACCATCCATCCGTAAAGAAAGGTTGGAAATTATTAAGAGTTACACTTGGTAAAGCTACAATGATTGTAGTCAGTAGTAATAACAATAGACATGAGCTAATGATTAATGCAGCCTTTCCGCTTACTTCCAGACCAAAATAATTAAAGCAGCCTGCAATTAATAAAATTAGTATCGCTGCATATACCTCACCTAAAGGGGTGAAGTTGAATGCTTTACTTAAGTAAAAAGCCCCAGTTAATGCAACGATAGACTGACCAATTGCGGCAGTTACAAAATAGAACCAACCGACGATGTTCCCTAAATGATAACCAAATGACTTTCGAACAAACGTTGCTGTCCCCCCAGCATCAGGGAAATCTCTAGCTAAACTTGCAAAACTATATGCTAATGGAAAACTAAATATAATAACAATAATCCAAGATAGTAAAGAAGCAGGCCCTGCTATAGAAGCGGTTATTCCTGAGACAAATAATACACCAGATCCCAATATTGCAGCTATATATAAACTTATTCCTTGATAAAGATTAATTGTTTTTTTAGTAGTCATGTTCCACACTCCAAATTAAATAATAGTTACATAGAAAAATTCGGAAGTACGTTAAAAAATGATTTAAGATGGATTATTATTTAGTATGTCTTTTTCTAATTGTAGCAACTCATACTTAAACGTTAACCCTCCTCTATAACCAGTGCTTTTACCATTTTTTCTTACAACACGATGACAAGGTATCATAATTAATATTGGATTTGTAGCAATCGCGGAAGCTACAGCTCTGTATGAGTTGGGTTTGCCTAATCTTCTGGCAACATCTGAATAACTCACTGTTTCACCAAATGGTATACATTTTAAAATTTCCCAAACCTGCTGTTGAAATAGGCTACCGCGTAGATCAAAATTTACAGTAAATTCTTTTCTTCGACCAGTAAAAAAATCCTCTAATTGTAATTTGTAATTCCTCAATTTATCCTCATTATTTATCAATGTAGAATGATTGAAAACTTTGGTAGCCCAATCTTGGAAATCTGTACCTGTTTCATACGGGGATCCAACATAAGCTATTCCATGATCTGTACTAGCGATGATTCCTTTTGCATTTTTTAAATACCAATAACTCCAATAGACTCGACACATTACAGTTTTTTCCTTTCATTATTAATGTAAAACAAAGTGTATGCTATTCATTATTTTTATACAAGTAATTTTGAATGTAAAAGCAAGAAATCAAAAGTACAGTTACAGACAATTATGCTATCGTTATAAGAAAATATAGATAAAGGAGTTTTAGCGTGACAGTTTATAAACAACTTCTATCTCTTCCTGAAAACTTCTCTTTTAGGATTAACTTGGATTATTTAAAAAGTACAGAGGATGGTTTATTCCGTACCGATCAAGAAAGCATAACACGCTTTATCGTTTTAGATGGCAATCTTTTTTTTATAAAGATATATGTCAGTAATAACAATAGACTGGTTATAGAAACTGAAGATGTCAGTCAATCTTACACGAAACAATTTGAGCGACAAATAATGCTTTACATCCGAGATTGGTTCGATTTAGATATTCATTTAGAACCATTTTATACCATTGCAAAACAGGATGAATATCTTAAAATGCCTATATCAAAATTTTATGGATTAAGAAATATAGGAATACCGGACATTTTTGAAGCCTTTGTCTGGGCCATTTTAGGGCAGCAAATAAATTTGAGCTTCGCTTCTACATTAAAAGATAGATTTATTAAAAATTATGGAAAAAGACTAATTCATAATGGAGAGGACTATTGGCTATTTCCTTCCCCTCGTCTAATAGCTTCATTAAGTATGGATGAATTGTTTAAGATTGGTATGTCTCGAAGAAAATGTGAATATATCCGTGGTATAGCACGGCTGATTGCCAATAACCAGATATCAAGAGAAAAATTAGTTCAACTATCTGACATAAATTTAGCAGTAAAGCAACTAACTGCAATAAAAGGAATTGGTCCATGGACTGCAAACTATGTATTACTAAGGTGTGTGCGATATCCCAATGCGTTTCCTATAAATGATGTTGGACTTCATAATGCATTAAAGTTAGCTGGGTCATTAGATAGGAAACCTTCGATAGATGAGATTAAACAAATAGCTTCTGCTTGGGAAGGATATGAATCTTACGCAACGTTTTTTCTATGGAGATTAGTATATTAAAGTGTTTCTACTGTACAATAGAATTAACAAAAAATACTGCCCCAAAAGGTTCATTCAGATACAAGAAACCGGAATAACCAAGACCCCAAATGGAAGAACCATCGTAAATTCGTGCAACAGTGATTTATTTGCTCAGAGGCTAAACTGTTGTCGTTGAAAGATAGGATATTCCAGTTCCTTTAAATAGAAATTTATCTTTTGGGACAGTTCCTCATCATTTAATACTTTCTATGAAATTTTTATGAAATACTTCGACATATTTGTTGACGATCTGAATGGGTATGATTAGCTCGATCTTATCAGAAAAGAAAGAGAATGAATGAATATTCATATTATAATATAGGATATATCTATGAAGATCTTTATTTTTGTTTAAGCTGTGACCAATGATGGTTACTTTTCCTCTTTTATCATCCATGACATTTGTTGTTAAGCAAATTATACTACCTGGTGGTAAGCTTCTATTCGTTATTGTTCCAGCAATTACAGTTCCTTGAGAACTCGATAATTTTTTGATTTTAATTGGTATGTTGCTTTTTTTAGCCCATTTAATTGCTTCCGGATGGATAACCTTTCCACCACTTGCAGCTATTTTCAAGGCCTGGTCATAGTTAAGTGTTTTTAGGGTTTGAGCAGAATTTATTATTTTGGGATCTGTAGTCATTATCCCAGGCACATCTGTATAAATATCTAATTGGCAAGCTTGGAAGGTTTGAGCTATCGCCGCAGCCGTGACATCGCTCCCTCCCCTGCTTAGTAATGTTGTGTCACCAGTATAAGTGTACCCCTGGAAGCCAGCTATTATAGGAATAATTCCCTGATTAATTAGTTCTTCCATGTTTCTTTTGTCTATAGATATGATTTCCGCATCTAAATAGTCGTTAGATGTCACTATTCCAGCATTCGCACCTGTCAATGCGGATGATTTTAAACCCCGATGGTTTAAATACGAGCTCAGTACGATGCTTGATATGATTTCCCCACAAGAAGAAATTAATGCTGTTTCTCTTGGTGATAACTCATTCTGTTTAATATATCTTAGTAAAGTATCCGTTGCATATGGATCACCTAATCGCCCAATTGCAGATACAACTAGAATTAATTTATATCCTTTCTCTTGTTCTTTCGTAATAACTTCAGCAATATTTCTTCGGTCTTCCATGGTTTTCAAAGAATTACCACCAAATTTAAGAACTTTTATCTTTTTCATGATCCTCTCCTGGTTTTAATATTCAATGCGTAAAAAAATTCTTTTTCATTTCCAACTTCGTCACAAGTACTGATGTCATAAATTGTATCCCATAACAAATTCGAACTACTTGCGCCTAAATTTCTCATTAATTTTTTGGAGAAGGTCGGCATAATTGGATAAGAAAAAACAGATAAAGCCTTTAATAGATAAGTGACATTAGCTACCTGTTGCGTGTATAAAAAATCGTCTTTTGCTTTCATTGGTAAAACCTTTTCCTCTAAATAATCAATAATTGAACTCATATAGTCCTCTAATTCAAAGGAAGCTTTTCGTAGACTAAATTGTTCCAAATCATAGAATTTTTCTAGATTCTTTTTTGTTCTTTGTATTAAGCTAGAGCTTTGATAATGTATTGCAGCGTTTTTGGGTATGATTCCCTTAAAATCATGATTAATCATTTCTATATATCTATTTATTGTGTCTTCCCATTTTTTAGTGAATTTATCATTAGTCTGTAAAAAATCATCGAAAGAAAAGTTAGTTTGCATATGCTCCGGATTCGTTAAGGATAAATAAAACCTAAGATTATCTGATGGAACATCCTTTAAGAGTTCTCCTCCCCATATTGCATGTCCTTTACTTGTAGAGAACTTCTCTTTATCTAGTAAATAAAAGTAATTCGTAATGATGTGCTCAGGTAATAACTCATCCTTTTCGATAGCAAATGCGCTTGCAACATGTAGTACGGAATTAAAAAAACTGTTATCAAATCCGAGGAATTGTACAAGCGTCTGTTTATGTTTGTTCTCTCTGCGAATACCATATTGATGTAGATAATGTGAATCAATACTTTCTAATATCCCAGGGTACATTTCAAACCATACATTTATTACTTGGTCTTTAAATCCCTCGATTGGAACGGGTATTCCCCAATTCGAAGGATAGGTTACTGGATAGTCCGGAATGTCTTTTGCTATTATCTGTTTACAAAATTCTATTAGCTGAGGTCTCCAAGTTGTTCTTGATGAATAAAAATGATTCAACTTATCTTTATAATCGTTAATAGGGAAAAATAGACCCGTATATTGTTTAATTATTGGAATAGATTTACAAATTGTGCAGAAGGGCTGCTCCAAATTAATAGGGTCGTTAATTTGACCACAAGCTTCGCATAAATTACCAGATGAATCACTTTTACAATAGGGACATTTTCCTTTTACAAATGACTCATATAAATTCAACTTACATTTGTCGCAGTATAATATATCTTTCGTTTTCTTTTTTAATTTCCCTTTATTATATAATTCTAGGAAAAATGTTAATACATAATTAATATGTTTGTTATTACCCAATGGATTCTTGTATAAATCCACATCGATGTTTGCCGATTTTAATGTAGATCTAACAATATTATTATTCTTCTCTACCATTTCTTCTGGATCGATTTTCTTATTATTAGCTGTTGTCGCTACATAGCTCTGGTGATCATCACCATAAGTAATATACGCAACGTTATTACCTGTTATTTTTTTGAAGCGGGTGTAAACATCCGCCGCAAGATAGGGGCCAGCTAAATGCCCGATATGAAGGTCGCCATTAGGTGTCGGTGGTGTTGCCGTAACATATATTTCACTCATCATAAAACCTCCTCATTTTAATGTTTCCAATGATTATTTTCTAACTGATATTGTTCAATTCCAACAGCTCCCCACCAAACAGCTAAGAATTTTAGAGGTTTACCTCCAGTATTATGAAGCGAATGGACAGAAAAAGGCTCGAAATAAATAACATCTTCTTGATATACCTTTTCCGTTTCCCCATCTACATTAATAACCCCTTCACCTTCTAAAATAATAAAAGATTCTTCTTCATCATGATTGTGAGGCTCTGTTGTCTCACCAGGTTGTACAATTATAATTCCTGAACCAAATGGTGATTTTCTGGTTTTGTCCCACGGATATATTCTTCTTAATAAAGAGCCGTACTCATATTTATAGTCATCACGATGGTGCCTTTGGATATTTACTCCTTTTTTCTTTGTTCTTTTTAACGCTCTTTCTAGATAACGATCAACAATTTCCTTTGGATAATGTTGATTTAAAGAAGCCTTTACACCTTCATAGTAGCTTAGCGATGGCTCTCTTCGTTCTTCGATAATTTTTGGCACCATTATATAGGCTTTTACTTTTTTATCAGCAAGATAAATTTCTACTTCTTTCAACATATAACCATAATCATTTTTTCTAAGAAGACTAATTTGATTTTCATTGATTTCGAAAGCTATTCCTAATACTTCCCCTCCATCTTTTTGTATTACCGTTGAGGTCCCCCCATTAAAATCTGGATGGAATCCTGTAAATGTGTATATATGCTCCTTTAATATTGCTTTAGAATAGCTATTCCATTTGCCTAAGTCCTTCTTTGCTGTCTCCAGGTTACAAGTTAATCCAAAAGAAAATAAATATGGCATTATCGATCACTCCCGTTTAATTTTATAAAATCTCCAGCTTTCATTTCATAAACATCCCACTCAAATTCTAGCAAGTCTCCTTTTGGCGAAAATGAAACTTCTTCTAATCCTTCAACTACAACTCCATTTTTAAGGCTATTTATGAAGCGTTTACAACCGTGTTTCTTTAATAGTGATATGTTATTTAATAGAATCTTAGTTGCAATATAGCTTGTGACGGAGTAAGCAGCTGGCTTTAAAGATGCGATTTCTTTATATTTATTTTCAAAATTCTTATAATTAATTCCGCAAAGGTCCTTCTTAGTAGAAATAGTAAAGAGTTTTAATCCATCATGTTTACTAGTCAGATATGGAAAATCAGCTACAAATATATCATCACCAAATATAACCGTACCTGTAAAATTTGCTTTCGCTAATTTCTCAGTTAATAACAATGCACCTTCGTACGTACCTGCAAACAATAAAGTATCTCTATCATCTATTTCTGATACAATATTGTCATTAATTAATATCGACGTTTTCAAGCTTAGTCCTTTCTCTAAAATTGATTTTCTTAGTAATTTTGATAGTTGATTTCCGTAACTGTTTTCTTGGTATACTATTTTTAAACTAGTATTAGCTGTTAATTTATCTACTAGATGAACCATTTCATAAGCCATCTCTTCATCTCTTCCACAAACTCTAAGAATATTATCAAAGCCTTGTTCCGTAAGCAATGGATGTGAAGTACCTGGGGCTAAGAAAGGAATGTCTATATCAGAGTAAATAGTCGCAGCTACAAGTGATTGGTTTGCGCTTAAGTGACCAATTACTGCTTCAGCCCCTCTATTTACGAGTTGATTTGCAGCCTTAAGTGTAGAATCTTTATCAAAAGAACTTTTCTCCCAAAGTACCTCAATATCATAAAGCCTATCTTTCTTCTTGAGATATTCATTAACAGCAATTGCTACACCTGTATACAATTCTCTGGTATGACCGCTTAAATTCGCACTTATGCCTATTCTAAAAAGCTTATTTTTGTTATTGGAAGTTTTGGGTAACATGTCATCTAATGTTTTTATTGGATCAACAGATTTAACTACTGCTTTTTCACTCATAAGCTTCACGCGCCTTTTTGTATGCTAGTTGATCTCTACGAATATGATCAGGGTTTAGCTTTTTCCCAACTGCAAGATAATAACTAAGTAACTGCATTGGTAAAACATATAGTAATGGCACTAATAATTCATGACAGCTCGGTAAATTAAATACATAATCCGCATTAGTTATGTCATTTTTTTCAGAAGTAAATAGTAGCGATGTACTGCCAATTAATTTACTAGCTTTAAACAGATCAGACACCCTTTCTTTCATATTCGGGTTACTAGCGATTACAATAATTGCTGTATCTTTATTACACATAACTAACGGTCCATGGAATAGCTGTTCCACATCCATACTAGTTGTTGGAGTATAGTGAACCTCACCGAACTTTAATGTAGTTTCATGAGCAACTCCGATTGTATTTTCATTCCCACATACCACAAAGAAATCACTTTTTAAGTCATCTGCTAATTCCTTCATTTCATTTTTGCGATTCAATACATTAGTAAATAGAGAAGGTAATTGAATAGCTACTGAATTAACTATGTCATTAATTGCAAGATCTCCCATTTCTCTTGCTAGCTTCCCCATCAGTATGAGCATTAAAAAAGTACTTAAGGTATAGGTGATTGTATGTGCAAGAGATTTATCGTCTTTATAGCCATAAGTCAGTACAAAATCTGATATATCTGCACATCTACTTGCTGTATCACCTGTAACTACTACCGTCTTGCAGTTATTTTTATTAGCTAAAAAAATACAATCGAATGTAGCTTTTGTATCTCCCGAATGAGAAAAGGCGATTACTACATCCTCTTCATTAAGGGAGTAATTAGGAGACATTAATTCAAACGCAGGTACAGATCTAAATTTATTTTTCTCTTTAAACATTATTTGACTTATGCTAAAACTAGACAAGGCTACATGATAGGATGTTCCGCATCCTATCAGAAAAATTCTCTTACTCTTTTTTAAAGTATCTAAAAAACTTCCGTGATTTTGAAATTTTAATGATAAAAACAGTTTCTTTAAATATTCAGGCTGTAACATAATTTCTTCATACATATAATAAGGATGACTATTCCTCGATTCCATATAAAACTTCCCCCTTCTTTATAAATTACATATATTTATACATGCTTTCTGTTTGGAAATAGGTGTACTTTTTTTCATTCTCAAATCGATTTATCCTGTAATACTTTAGCTCATTTGTTTTTGTGTTATATAAAATTTCTTTAGCTATAGCTTCACCTACTGCAGGAGCTATTTTATATCCCCCTCCACCAAAACCAACGGATAAATACAGCCCTTCATATTCAGTAGGACCAATAAGAGGATATTGATCGGGAGTATAGCTATCAAAACCAATACGTCCACCCAAAACTTTGGCCTTCTGCAGAATAGGGAACCTTTTAGAAGCTCTATCAATTGCTTCGAGTGCTTCTTCATTTTGAATTTTCCTCTTAAAATGAATATCGCTAATATCACACTCAGAGGATTTTATTCCTATTAGAATTCGGCCGTCAGGGAATGGGCGCATATACGTGTCTGAAGTATCATCTATATAGGAATGTGATAAGACTTTATCTGTATCAGTATGTGCAAAAACAACTCCTAAGCGCTTGGTATAGATAGGTAAGTCAATACCAAGATTTTTGGTTAGCTTTCCCCCCCAGTAATTGGATGCGATTATCACACGTTTAGCGAATATCTGAGATAAATTTGTTTGAACACCAACAACTTTATTTTTATTTACTACGATATCTTGAACCTCTGTACCTTCCATTAAATGAAGCCCTTGCTTTAGACCTTCATTAATAAATGCTAAGCTAGTTTTTGCTGGATTACCATATCCACCAAGAGGTTCATAGGAGACAGCACCTATATTCTCGACATTTATAAACCGTTCTTCTAAATTGTATTCATTTGGTGAATAAACTTTAATCGGTAATCCTAAATTGACCATATTTTGAACATTGATCTTTAAATTTTCAACATATTGAGGACCTACCATTAATGAGAAACCTATTGGATGATAACCAAAATCCATTTGTTTGGCTGCTGTAAGCTCCTTATACAATTGTAAGCTTCTAAAAGAAAGATATTGATTAGCATTGTTCGTATGGTGTACTCTTAGTAATCCACCAGATATACTTGTTGCCCCATCCCCTGGCGGTTTTCCTTTTTCACATAGCAAGACATTAAATTTTTTTGATTTAGTAAGAAAGTAAGCAATACTGGCCCCGATTACTCCGCCTCCAACAATAATCACATCGTAGTTCATTTTCATCTATTTCCCTAAACTATCTTTTATTGCTAAAGTAAAAATAGTTAACGCTTTTTCGAGTTCAGTCTTTTTTATTGTAAGTGGAGGTATCCATCTGATTACTTGATTATAAGGACCACAGGTTAGTAATATTAATCCTCGTGAAAGACAATTTTGCCTTACCTTTTCGGCTATTACCGTACCAGGATTTCCATTGTCATCAACGAATTCACATCCAATCATCAATCCTTTACCACGGACATCAACGATGATAGGATATTCCTTTTTTAATGCTTGTAATTCTGCTAACAAGAAGTCTCCCATTTCCTTAGCATTACTTACTAACTCTTCGTCTTCTAACACGTTGATCGTCTCAATAGCTGCTGCCATAGAGATAGGATTAGGTCCATAAGTTCCACCATGTGAACCTGGAATCCATTTATCCATTATTTCCTTATTGGCTGCTATCCCACTTAGCGGAAGACCTGATGCAATACCTTTAGCAATCACAAGAATATCTGGTACTATATTGAAATGTTTAAACGCAAAGTATTCGCCTGTTCTTCCAAAGCCCGTTTGAATTTCATCAAAAATTAATACTATATTGTTCTTATTACAAATATCCCTAATACCGTTAATAAAGCTCTCTGGTGGCGTTACATACCCACCTTCTCCTAATATCGGCTCAATAATCATAGCCGCTGTTTCATCTGGCGAAGTTTGAGTATTTAATAAATGCTCAAGTTCAGCTAAACAATATCTTGTTCTTTCTTCACTGTCTTCCTCTCTGTATTGTCTAGAGTATGGATGCGGACTAACAAATACACCAGACATAAGAGGCTGATATCCCGATCGATATACAGATTTAGCGGTTGTTAAAGATAATGCTCCTATTGAGCGCCCATGATATCCCCCCTGAAAGCAGATAATATTTGGTTTTTTAGTAGCGTGACGTGCTAATTTAATGGCACCTTCTACTGCTTCACTTCCACTATTTGAAAAGAAGAAACAGTTTAGTTTTTCCGGTATAATTTTCTGTAGATCATTTGTTAACCGGTCCAACATAGAGTTATACAAGATTGTTGTTTGACCATGTAGTAGTTTTTCACTTTGTTCCTTTATAGCCTTTACTACTCTAGGATGGCAATGTCCCGTGTTTGTAACCCCAATACCTGATGTACAATCAATAAATTTTCTACCTGATTGATCATAGATATGCACACCTTCTCCATAATCCACATCAATATTCGTAAACAATGGCCAAACTCGAGAAACTTTATCCGAATGTTGTTTTACCTTCAAGACAATACACCATCTTTCATAGAGGTAATATTGTTCATTGAATCAAGTATTCTTTGAGCCTTCGTCGCCATCATAGTGAATGATGCTGCATCCCCTATCCCATGAGTTTTCTCTGTTAAACCATTCAAATAAATGTTAGCCTTTACATTTGATTTTGTGTCTACTTTATAGTTTTCAGAGACTTTCAAACTATTATTCTTGTTATAATTAAAGTATTTTTTCATTGGTTGAAGTACTTCTGGAAATTCTTCCTCAAAAAATCCAGTACAAAGGATAATGTAATCCGTATTTATTGAATCTTCTTGTTTGTTATATATATCTTTAATATTTAGTAAATAATCTTTTTGAGTATTAGCCACATCTACTATCTCTTTACAGCGATGTAATTCTATTTGTTCTGTTCCTCTAATTTTATCTTCATACATCTTCCAATATAGTGCTTCACTAACATCATCATCTACAGCTGAATAATTTGTATGTTTGATCTGCTCGAATAGTTTATCTCGTTCGTTTTGGTTCAATGAGTAAAAGTAATTCGTAAACTCAGGAAAAAATACTTCATTTGTAAAATGGCCTAACTCATATAGCCGGAATCCGGTATGCCTAACAATAGAATTTATTTTTGACTTTGGAAATTTATTAGCTAGATATAGAATTATTTCAACAGAGTTTTGCCCCGAACCAATAACTGTAAAAGTAGGATTATCATCTTTATTAATACTTTGTACGGAACTTCTGAATTTACTTGCGTGAAAAACTTTGTCACTTACTTTATCTTTAAATTGGCTTGGAATATAAGGTTTTCTACCTGAATTTAAAATAAGATTCGTAGTGTGAAAAACATTGTGTTCTTTGCTTACATTATTAACTGTATGCACTTCAAGACCTTCAATATCATCATTTACTACTATCGGCTTTACAGACTTAACTTCTTCGTTATAATGTGCTTTGTCATCTATTTGTTTGGAAACCCATTGAACATAATCAGACCATTCCGTTCGACTTGGGCGACCTAATAACCCAAAAGAAAACAATCTTCCTTTCTCATATAAATAGTTTGAAAAGGTATATTGACTTCTTGGATTTCTAGGTGTAGCAAAATCACGTAAAAAATGGTGCTGAATATCTGTACCAGGTAGTAACATTTCCGGCATCCATGCCGAATCATTGTTTTTTTCAAGAAATACTCTTTTATATACACTCTTATTATTGATATCTTCCATATCTCTTATTGCAGTTTCTAAAGCAATTCCTGCAGGACCAAATCCTACACCAACGACATCATAAAATTTTCTGTACATTTTTTTCCTCCTTGGTCATTAATTGATAATATTTTCTATAAATGGATGGGCTAAGTCCAACTTCCTTTTTAAAGATCTGAGAGAAATAAGATAAATTTGTGTAACCAATGGACATACAGACATCTGTAACTAATTGACCATTTTCTAGCATATCTTTTGCTTTTGCGATTCTTAACTTAATTAAATAGTCTTTAAAACCAATTCCCATAGACTCTCTAAAAAATCTAGAGAAATAGGCTGTATTTAAAAATAGATGATTAGCTACACTTTTTAAATTGAGGTTGCTATTCTGTAGGTTATTTTCAATATAAAGCAATGCTTCTATTAATTTTTCATTGTTAACATGGGTAAGTTCATTGAAGTCTATTTGTACATTGATAATGTTAAAAATCAATTCGAATATATCTTCTTTTGGTACCGTATTTACTCTTATTAATGGAATATGAAGTTTCTCAAATTCTTCTATTAACATTTGTCCATCACTGATTAAATTGTTTCCTTCGATAATTATTAGCATCTTATATCTCTCTAGATTTTTCTTTTCAAGGGTTTTCAAATCTCTGATTAATACAACTTTTAATTTTTTTAGTAGAAATACTTCTCTGTCATCAAGTATTTTTTTTGCATCGTATAATAAAATACATTTTACCCCCAAGTTGCCTCCTCCTTTATATCTAACACCTCCATAATATATTAGTATTACTTCAGATATGTTGGAGTAACCGCCCATGAGTTAATAGTATCGGAGTAAAAGTTACAATGCTTTGGTTTTTTTTACTAATATTTTAGTTTTTTCTACATATTTGAAATATTTGTAGAAAATAGTATTGATTCAATATACGATTAAAAAAATTGGAGGGATGCATGATGAATTCAAAACACTATCGAATCAAGTTGAAAGGGGAATTTAATTTTTCGATGATAGACGAAGTATTTGAAGTAATAAAGCTACCATTTATACGTATTCATTCGGTGAATAAATATCAATTAGAAGGAGAAGAAAATTTATTTTTTCTAAGAATAGAACTTCAATGTAAAGCAGATAAGCGTATTAAATATATAGAAGAGTCTTTATTACGAATCGGAAATAATTATGCTAGTGATATAAGTATGGAAGAAGTAACTAAAAAGAATATGGCTATATTTGTTTCAAAGGATAACCATTGCTTGAGAGAGATCTTGTGGAGGTGGTCTGATGGAGAGCTTTCATGTAACATACCACTTGTAATTAGTGATTACGATACCCATAAAGAACTAGTTGAATCTTATGGAATACCATTTTTAAAGTTAAGATTAACGAAGACCAATGAGAAGAATGATAGCATAGCATCGAGCATACTTATGGAAAATAATATTGATTTTATAGTACTTGCCAGGTACATGCAAGTACTATCTCCTCGTTTTGTTCGTAAATTCGATAAGAAAATTATTAATATACATCATTCTTTGCTACCTGCATTTATTGGCGCTAACACTTATAGAAGAGCATTTGAACGTGGAGTTAAGGTGATTGGGGCTACAGCTCATTATGTTACTGAAAAATTAGATGAAGGCCCAATACTAGCACAACAGGCCATCCATTTAACGGATGGGTTAACTTTAAGTGATTACAAACAGTACGGAAAAAGTATCGAATCGGATACTTTACTTCAAGCAATTAAATGGCATATTGAGGATAAAATTTTTATTTATCATAATAAAGCACTCGTACTAAAATAATTTGATACTTATATAGCAAAAATGGAGTGTGATCAAAACCGAGACATTAAGAAAAACGGAGCAAAATTCGCTCCGTCCTTATCACTAAATGCACAGATTTACGCTTTCTCTAGTAGCTATTATGGAATAATAGCTACTGCTTGACCACCACTCCGGCTGCCCACTTCCCT
>NZ_CANMAB010000042.1:0-31096 GCF_947495635.1 uncultured Virgibacillus sp.
CAATATACATCAAACATTTCAAAATAACTACTTGGCTTAACGCAGTCATTGCACTGAATTTATACTTTCTTAACTTAGAACAAAAACACAAGAGCCCGATTGGAAACGTAGCGACTGGAGCGAGTCAGCGGAAATATAGGAACTACGGTTTGCTTACGGGCCGATGTCGACTTAGCTTAGGGCGATTCGTGAAGTCGCCTCGTTTCTCGGCGCTGGAGCTGGACGCAGCTCAACCCGACACCATATTTATACAAATGGGCAAATTTTATTATTTTCTAAAAGAGTGAAGCGTTTGAACTGCTCCCCTTAAGTTAGACAGATTAACAAATAAAAATCTGTTTTACCTAGGGGGAATTTTTTATGTCCAAGAGATCTCATTCGAGTGAATTTAATTTGAAGTAATAATGTCAACAATAATGAAGGTGATACAAAGAAGGATGTTCAAATATCAAATAAATAATACAACCCTTTCTAAATGGATGGACATTTGAAACGGACGGAATAAGTGGGTTAAAGGAAGCAGCTGTATTTGATTAGTTGTCAGGAGACTATTCTTATAAAGAAGTTCCAATGGAATCATTTTGGGGGACTCTCAAATGTGAGAAGTACTATTTACATAGGTATGAAAGATATCAAGAAAGATTATACGGCCCTAGCCCTGTTGAATATAGAGCTAAAGCCGCTTAAATCCATTTTTATAATTTCCAATGTCTACTTGACAGGGTCAATTCAGCTTCATACTTCTTTTTCATTCCCTTTTGTATTGTTATTTCGCTGCGTTTCTAACTTGGCTTGAATCTTTGCTTTTTCTTTATTAGGTGGTGTCAGACTTACTATTGTATCCCCTACTGCTGGAACAGTTCGCATTTCTTCGGAATAAAATTTCAATTGACCTGAAGGCTTAATTAGATAAAGAAAAGCAGTAGATTCATCTTTGTCAGCTACATATTGCTTATAGTTATATTGTGAAGTTAACGTAGTTTGTCTGAACACATAATGATTATTCAGCTTTTCCAACAAATCTTCCATCGTAAATTTCTTATCAAATAAAATCCGTCCTCCAACTTTAGATACAACCTCTGTTGTATCACCTTTTATTTGATCAAGTGGACTAACTTTAAAGACATTAGTTCTACCATATTCGGGCATAAATGTTGTACATACAAGGGAATTAAAAGCATGATCATCTGTTATAGCTAGCAAATATTCATATGGAATTGTATCCAGGTTATATTCCGACTGCTCAGAGAGTATATTTCCATGATAAAAATTAATACCTGCCTCACGAACTGGCCTTAATCTTTCCCATGAAGAGTCAACAATTATTACTGGAAAATTAGCCTTTGCCAGTGATTTAGCTAATTCAACTGTAAAGCGATTAGCTCCATTAATTAACGCTCCTGGTCTTCCTTCCATAGATAAATGTAATTTTTTCGCCAACCAACCAATTGAAAATCCATGAGCTACAACCGTAAAAATTACTAGTCCAAAGGTAAGTGTTGTTAGTATTTGTGCATCTTCATAACCTGCTTCGGTCAATACACTAGCAAAATAGCCTGATACGGTCAACGCTACAATTCCTCTTGGTGCAATCCAACCTACTAGAGCTTTCTCATTAAATGATAATCCCGTGCCAATGGTAGAAAGGAAAATCGATAATGGGCGAACAATGAACATCATTAATAATACATAGCCAATAATGTTGGGACTAAATATTTGCAGTAGGGTTTCTAATTGCAAGGATGCGGTTAGCATAATAAATATCGTTGAAATGAGTAAAATTGAAATGTTTTCTTTGAAATGACGCATGTCAGAAATAGAGCTTATCCCCATATTGGCAAGTGTAATTCCCATAGCTGTTACTGACAATAATCCTGTTTCGTGCATAATTTCATCTGCACCGGTAAAACAAACAATAACAACAATGACAACTGCTGGAGATTTTAAGAATTCTGGAATATGGCCTGTTTCAAACATCCAGCCAATTCCTTTACCACATGCCCAGCCAAATATTGCCGCAAAAATAGATGCTGCAAAAAATAGTGTTAACTTTGCTCCATCCGGATCATTTGCTGTTAAAAAGGTAATAATCTCAAAAGCGAACACTGCTAAAAGTGCACCAATTGGATCAACGATTATTCCTTCCCATTTTAGGATTTTAGCTGGTCTAGGCTTTAGCTTTGATTGCCGTAATAATGGCATTATTACAGTTGGTCCAGTAACAATAAATAGGCCACCAATTACAAAAGCAACGGTCCAAGACAAACCTGCAATATAGTGAGCAGTTAGTGAGCCGAGAATCCAGGCTATAAATGCACCAACAGTGGAGATTCGGAAAACAGGCTTGCCTAGTCCCCTGAGCTCCTTAAAGCTGAGATTTAAGCTGCCCTCAAATAAAATAATGGCTACTGCTACAGATATAATTGGGCTATATAAACTGCCAAAGTCTTCCTCAGGGTTCATTAAACCAAAAACTGGTCCTGCCAACAGTCCAGTGATCGACATAACAACAATAGCCGGCATACGGTAACGCCAAGCGATCCATTGGGACCCGATCCCTAAGAAGCCTATTAGCATGATTTCAAATAATAAAGACGGAACCATGTGATACCCCCTATTTAAAATTTCAACGAAACTACTTCCTTATGTAACATTGCAATCAATCCTACAGAAAGTAAAACGTCGGATAGCCATATAAAAGGAAATAACACATTCCTTTGTAATGGCAAATTATAGATAAGATAAAAACATTTTAAATGTGAAAGGAAAGAATGTAAACAATTTTAATTCAGGCAAATATAAATCATACTATTATCAACATTTACTTTTCTCTCCTTTTCCATTGACAATCTTAACCTGTTACTGTTAAGATGATGTCTGCTTTGCGTTATTTTCTGAAAAAAATTAATTCAAAGAATCGCCCTTTATTTTCAGATTATATTGAAAAAATAGATATTACTCTTCTTTCTTTAGTATTTGATAATACAGGAATGTTCATTCCATTTCGTTTTAATTTAAGGAGTGCTATACAACTGTATTCAATAAACAATCTCAACAGGAAATCATATAGAAGGGATACACGTATGATGAATAAAGATACATTCATAATCGGCTTTATGTTATTTGCTTTATTTTTTGGTGCTGGAAATCTCATATATCCTCCTGTACTTGGACTCCATTCAGGATCGTCTTTTATTACTGCTATTGCAGGCTTTGTGATAACTGGTATAGGTTTACCTATTTTAGCAGTTACTGCTATTTCGTTCGTAAAAAAAGATGCCAGAGAAATAGCAAATCGAGTCCACCCTCTATTTGGCATTCTATTTACAACAGCTGTGTATTTAGCAATTGGACCATTTTTTGGAATACCTCGTGCAGCTACAGTTGGCTACGAGATGAGCATCGAACCCTTTCTTAATAACGTATCACCTTATACGTTATTGCTGTTCACAAGTGTATTTTTTATTTTCGTCTTTTTTATCAGTTTAAATCCTTCAAAAATGGTAGATCGAATTGGACAGTATTTAACACCTATACTATTGCTGTCTATTACAGCATTAGTAATTGGCGCTATTATCTTATTTGACCAGCCAGCTACAGCACCTACCAGTGATTATGCTAGTAGTCCTTTTTTTAAAGGCTTTGTCGAAGGCTATTTAACTATGGATGCTATTGCAGCTCTAGCCTTTGGAATTATTGTGGTAAATGCCTTTAAAGAAAGGGGTGTTTCCACACAGAAAGGGCTTATTACTGCAACATTGAAGGCTGGATTGGTCGCTGGAGTAGGTCTGATCACTGTCTATACCTCTATCGGCTGGATTGGTACAAAGGTGGCAGGATCAGCTAGCTTCAGTAATGGCGGAGAGATACTCTCACATGCTGCAACTTCAATCTTTGGAACATTTGGAACACTGCTGCTAGGAATTATTGTTACGTTAGCCTGTTTTACCACTTCTGTCGGTTTAGTAGTTGCTTGTGCGCAATTTTTTTCAAAATTGGTGCCAATCTCTTATTCCTTGATTGCTTTTATAATTACTTTCTCTAGTTTTGTTATTGCTAATCAGGGTTTAGATGCAATCATTAGTTTTTCTGTTCCCGTACTTGTATTCTTATATCCAATAGCTATTGTACTTATTATGCTAACCTTTCTACGGTCATTATTTCAGAATAGGCCGGAGGTCTACCGTGGGGCAATTCTATTTACCGCAGTCATAAGCTTAAATGATGGGATTACGTCCTATGGTATTGATATTCCAACTGTCACGAACTATGTAATGAAAATTCCTTTATTTGATATTGGTTTGGGCTGGCTACTACCAGCTATTATTGGAGGATGTATCGGATTTCTAGTTTCAAAGCTTAGACCCCAAAAGACTTAACTATTACTTTAGGCTAGTGTATTCCAGTAAAGCTGTGAGATATTGCTGAATTAGCCAATACCGTCCGTACATTAAACGATAAGCTCATGAAAGCTAAAAATCATATCAACTTATAAAAATGAAACTTCAATCAGTGGGGTCTTACTACCAGTTATGTGTGTGGTAAAATTATAGAATATTTGTATATGCAGGAGCTGTATCTTTACAGCTTCTTTTTTTCTTCTATAACCAACTACAGAAAGAATATGTTAGGATGGTACATGTAAAAGGAGGAAATACATCATGGGAATGAAGGAAGAAAAACTACTTCAAACGTATTTCGGTTATGAAACCTTCCGTCCAGGGCAGAAGGAAACCATTGATTACATCTTAGCTAAAAAGAATATTCTCGCTGTCATGCCTACTGGTGGGGGAAAGTCCATATGCTATCAAATACCCGGCTTAGCATTGCCAGGCACTGCAATTATCGTATCTCCTCTTATTTCTTTAATGAAGGACCAAGTAGATGCATTACAGTCTTTAGGAATTGCTTCTACTTATATTAATAGCTCATTAACTGCAGGTGAACAACAGCATAGGCTAAAGGATATTGCATTAGGAAGATATAAATTTGTTTATGTAGCACCCGAACGATTTGATTCAGGAAATTTCTTGAATGTACTTAAGCAAATAAATATATCATTAATTGCCTTTGATGAGGCACATTGTATTTCCCAATGGGGTCACGATTTCCGACCGAGCTATCGATCAATCATTCCACAATTAAAGCAATTACATCATGCTCCAATTATAATGGCGTTAACGGCAACAGCAACAGAAGAAGTCATATTCGATATCCAGCAGTTATTACACATAAATCATGTAGTAAATACAGGCTTCGAAAGAGATAATTTATCCTTTCACGTCATTAAAGGAAAGAATAAATCCTCCTATATCCGCTCTTTTTTACAGGAAAGAGGCACTGAATCAGGAATTATTTATACAGCAACAAGAAAACAGGCAGACAGTCTTTATGATCAGCTAGAAAGACGCGGTTATTCGATTGCTAAATATCATGCAGGTCTTTCAGAACAAGAACGACAACATGCGCAATCTGCATTTATTCATGATGAAAAACAGCTTATGGTTGCAACAAATGCATTTGGTATGGGGATTGATAAATCTAATGTTCGTTTTGTCATTCACTATGCTATGCCAATGAATATTGAATCGTACTACCAAGAAGCTGGGAGAGCTGGAAGAGATGGGGAGCCAAGTGATTGCATATTATTATTCTCAGCACAGGATATACAGCTACAGAAATTTCTTATTGAACAATCCTTAATGGATGATGCCGCAAAGCAAGGGGAATATCGTAAACTGCAGTCCATGATTAACTATTGTCATACCCATGGATGTTTAACTACGTTTATCTTAAATTATTTTCATCAAGAGGATAACAATGAATTATGCGGTCGCTGTAGCAACTGCATCCAACGTCAGGAAAAAATAGATATTACAGAGGAAGCGCAGAAAATACTTTCTTGTGTAAAACGGATGGGAGAAAGATTTGGAGTTGGGATGACAGCGAAGGTACTTAAAGGATCGAAAGACAAAAAGCTAAAAGAGTTTCGGCTCCATACATTATCTACATACGGAATCCTCTCAGCTTTTACCGAAAAAGAATTAACTGAATGGATACATTTCTTGGTAGCAGAACAATTATTAGCTACGGAGGAAGGGAGATTTCCAATTCTAAAGTTAAATCATCAATCTGTTGAAGTGTTAAAAGGAAGAAAGTCTGTATACATGTTTACGATGCCGATCCCGATAAATGAGCAGACTGATTACCATAAAGATTTATTTACGGCATTGCGTAACTTAAGAAAGCAGTTGGCTGATGAAAAAGGGGTTCCACCTTATGTTTTATTTTCTGATGCAACCTTAAAGGAATTAAGCAGATATTTTCCGGTTACCAAAGAAGATATGCTAGAAATTAAAGGGGTAGGTGAGAAGAAATACGACCAATTTGGTGAAGCATTTTTAAACGTTCTAAAAGAATGGCGATCACAGAATCCTGATGTAAAAAACATCATTCGCATAAATGATCCTGTTCATCCAAAACCTAAAAAAAATAACCCTGAAACAGACGAGAATCCAAGTCATGTTATAAGCTATAAAATGTTCCAATCTGGCAAATCTATTAAAGATATAGCTGTTATACGTGATATATCCCATCAGACGGTAGAAAATCACTTATTTAAAGCCTTTAAAGACGGATATCCGATCGCTTGGGAAATATTTTTTACATCGAAGGAAGAGGAAGCCATCTTACAAGCTAGAGAACAACTTGATGACATCAAGTTAAAGTCTCTTAAAGAGGCACTACCGACGGAATATGATTACACAAAGATAAAAGCTGTACTGACAAAACATAGCTTCATCTAATCGGATATTGGGTAAAAAAAGATGGTCCTTGCCAGACTTGACGACGAGTACCAGTGTAATGTCCTAGTGAGTAAAGACCCAAATCTCCTATAGCGTAACAATTGATCCTAGATTCCCGAACGAAGCGATTTCCATGAGGAAACCTACGCATTCAACCACGGAAACGAAAGTCCTTCACCTTCGGACAAGAAGACCCTTGGATCCGTATAAACGGAAGCAGTCAGCTCTCTATTTCGAGCTGACTGCTTCCGTTGTTCACCTTTTATCCCGCATATAACTGGCAGTAAGATCACCCACTTCAAGCAATAAAAAGAAAGCAATATATATAAGTGGGGGATCGACTGCCAGTAAATGTCCGATTGGTTCCAGGGCCTTTAGGTCATACTCTTGTGGTACTAACAATCAGTCGGGGATAAATCATACCCCCAACTGATTGTTGTTTTACTTTATATCTAATGCCCAAGTTCCATTACGGAAAATAGCTTCTGTTGTTCCATCTTCAAATACACCGTCTATATCCAATTGCTCTGAACCAATCATGAAATCGACATGATTTAAACTATCATTCACTCCATGCTTATCTAGCTCCTCTTCGTTCATTGCAGCTCCACCCTCTACATTTGTAGGATATGCCTTACCAAGCGCAATATGACAAGAGGCATTCTCATCAAACAACGTATTATAGAAGATTAAACCAGATTGAGAAACTGGTGATTCATGAGGTACTAATGCTACTTCACCAAGGCGCTTAGAACCGTCATCTGTTTCTAATAAATGCTTTAAGGTATTCTCCCCTTGTTCAGCTTGATAATCAACCACTTTTCCATCTTTAAACGTTAGACTAAAATTATCGATTAAGCTACCACCATAATTAAGCGGTTTTGTACTGGCTACTGTACCATTCACACCATATTTGTGGGGCATAGAAAACACTTCTTCTGTTGGCATATTCGGATTAAAGGTCGTGCCACTCGACGTTTTTGCAGAACCCCCCTTCCAAATATGTCCTTTAGGAAGTTCCATCTCTAAGTTTGTTCCTGGCGCAGTAAATACTAGCTTCTTATAATTTTTCTTGTTTAAGATTTCACGAGCAGTTCGGAGTGTTTCGTTATGTACATCCCAAGCTGCTATCGGATCATCTTGATCAACCCTTACTATTTTTACAATTGCGTCCCAAAGGCTTTCAATGGCATCTTCTCTTGATTTTTCTGGGAAAATCTTTTGTGCCCAATCTCCTGTTGGAATAGAAATAATTGACCACGGAATGATATCATTCATGGTATACTTCCGAAGGTGCTTCATCGCCTCGCCAGCTGCTTTATTTGCTTTTGCTACACGGGAAGGATCAATATCCTTTAATAAATCAGGATTCGTTGAACGAATATTTAATATTGCCGCTCCATCCTCAACATAGCTTTTTTGTAGCTCCACTTTCCACTCAGGAAAACTAGCAATAACTTCATCTGGAGCGTTTTCATATTTTAACAATGTAAGCTCATCATCCACCCAATTAATATGTACGTCCTTTGCTCCTAACTCATACGCTTTACGTACAACGATTCTTGTAAAATCTGCACCCTCAATTGGCGCATTAACCATTAATGCCTGATCCTTCTGTATATTCACACCAGTGCGTAATGCTAACTCTGCATATTTTTCTTGTGTACGTTGACTAACCATCTCTTTACCTCCAAATTAAATTATTTCGTATACCGTTATTATTTCATAAATTCAATAAAATTACCAAATAACTTTTTATAATTAGAATAAATTGGAAAATATTTGTTATTATCCCCCTTATCTATTTACGACATATCGAGATTATGTTATCCTAAAAATAGGTTACTTTTCGTAATAACTGTAGAATTTGCTAATAGATATATGATACCGATTGAGGTGATGATCATGGAGAACCTTTGTCCACGTTTCGAAAAAGCTATGGGACTTCTTAGCACACGCTGGGTAGGGCTTATACTTTTTGAACTATTAAAAGGTACAAAACGTTTCTCTGAAATGGAAGCTGATTTGCCTATCAGCGGGCGGTTGCTCTCTGATCGACTTAAAATGCTAGAAAAAGAAGGAATCGTTACAAGAGATATTTATTCGGAGTTTCCTGTTCGTATTGAATATTCTCTTTCCGAAAAAGGAAAAGCATTAGAACCAGTTATTAAAGAAATTCAATGTTGGGCAGATCATCATATTTCATTAGAAGAAATAGATGAAGAGTGAAATGAGACTGAGACAAAAGAATGAAGAAACAATAAAAAACGAACGATGATAAGTTAAAATTAATTATCGTTCGTTTTTTGCACGGAATCATTCATTTAGTACCTGAAACAAGCGAGACTCCGGCGGAAACAGCACGAGACCGAAGTTCCACTTGGTAACGTGTTTTTCTTTACCGAGTTAGCTGTGGCCGTTCCCGCGGAAAGCGAAGTAATTAGTCGGAGCATTGCCAATATACATCTAACATTCAAAATAACTACTTGGCTTAACGCAGTCATTGCACTGATTTTATACTTTCTTAACTGACGAGAAAATTAACAGACCAAATTGCACAATGCAATTTGGTCTGTTTTGAACTATTCTGTATTACCTGTTTGTTCTCTTCCCCAATACTCGATTCCTTCTTGATTATCTAGAGTATCTCGGTAAAATACTGGATCCTTACCTTCTTTACGCTGTCTTCGATAATCCTGGAGTACTTTATTAGCAATTTTAAATAGCTTCGATATCGCATAGAGATTGATCAATGCCATAATAGCCATTGTCAAGTCAGCTAAAGACCAAACAAAATCAAAGGATGCTACTGCTCCAAAATAAACCATCGCTAATGCTGCAATCCGATAAAGGAACAGTCCTGTTTTACTATTCTTTATATATGCAATATTATTTTCACCATAGTAATAGTTGCCTAAAATAGAGCTGTAGGCAAATAGTAAAATGGCAATTGCAATGAAGCCGCTCGCCCAGTCTCCAATATGAAAAGCAAAAGCATTTTGTGTTAATTGGATTCCATCTGCCTTACTACCCTCATATCCACCTGCAGTGATTAAAATAAATGCCGTAGCACTACAAATTAATAACGTATCAAAGAAAACACCTAAGGCTTGAATAAACCCTTGCTTGGCTGGATGTGATACTTCTGCTGTTGCTGCAGCATTTGGTGCACTACCCATACCAGCTTCATTGGAAAATAAGCCTCGCTTAATTCCCCACATAATTGCCAAGCCAAAGCCTCCACCGGCTACTTGCCGAATACCGAATGCGTTCGTAATTATAATCGATAACATATCTGGAATTGCAGTAAAGTTTACAAGTAAAATATACAACGATAAGATAATATATAAAATGGCCATAATCGGTACGATAATCTGTGTAACGTTTGCAATACTTTTTAAACCACCAAAAATAACAATTGCAGTAAAAACAAATAACAACAAAGCAATCAAGTGTTGATTAATATCAAACTGTCCTTTAAAGGCTAAACTAATTGTATTCGATTGCACAGAGTTAAATACGAGACCATATGTAAAGGTGATCGTTATTGCAAAAATAATTGCCAGCCACCGTTTTTTTAATCCCTTTTCCATATAGTAAGCTGGCCCTCCACGGTATTGATTCTTATCCGGTACTTTATACACCTGTGCAAGTGTACTTTCTACGAAGCCAGATGCTGATCCAAGTAATGCAATTAGCCACATCCAGAATACGGCACCAGGGCCACCTGCTGCTATGGCTGAAGCCACTCCAGCCATATTTCCAGTACCTACTCTAGAGGCAGCACTTATTGCAAAAGCCTGGAATGAAGAGGTACCTTTCTTACCACTCGCGCTAATTGTTCGTTTATCGAACAATACTCGAAACATCTCTGGAAGATATTTAAATTGTACAAATCCCGTCTTAAACGTAAACCACAGCCCCAGTCCAATTAAGACAATAATCAATACATACGTCCATAAGATGTTATTGGCTTCGCTAATTAGATTTTTTAAAATCTCCATCCTGTAAACTTCCTCCTTTTACACTATCCACATTTTCTTAGCTCATATCGTTATACTTATGTGTGTGTTATTCGTTATTACCCTAAATATTGTATACTAAATCTACAATAAAGGAATGAACCACACAAAAAAAGAGAAATCTCTCTTTTTTCTTGTTGAAAAGGAAATTATAAAATTTGCCCTTGTGGATAAATTGGCGCGTGTTGAGCCTCGACCAGCTCCAATGCCCAGAAACGAGGCGACTTCACGAATCGCCCTACGGTAGTAAGTCATCATCTACTCGCAAGCACCCCGTGATTCCTTTAATCTTCGTTGACTCGCTCCAGTCGCTACGCTTCTAATCGGACGCTTGCGCTTTTGTTCTTATGTATTCCCCCTACTTATTCTAAGAAATTCCCCTTTATTTTCCTCGACTATTCCACGGATAATCCGTTCCAAATTCCTGTGCAAATTCTTTCGATTGTTTACGACGCTCAATCCTTTGTTTAGCTCTGACGGCAGCTAGCTCATGAAGTTTTTTCTCATGATCTGTCTCAGGTACAACTTCAGGGACTGGACTTGGTTTGCCGTCTTCATCAACAGCAACAAAGGTCAAAAAGGCCGTAGCACAAACACGTCTTTCTCCAGTTCGTAAATCTTCAGTAACTGCTTTAACGAAAACTTCCATTGATGTTTTATGCGTCCAGGTTACAAATGCCTCAATACATATCGAATGACCTTCTTTAACAGGAGCAAGGAAATCAACAGAATCTGTAGAGGCAGTTACTACAGGCTTACGTGCATGACGTGATGCAGCTATTGCAGCCACATCATCAATATGGGCCATTAACTTGCCTCCAAACAATGTCCCATATGAATTTGTATCAGGGGGCAATACATGAGACGTTTTAACAGCTAATGATGTCGAGCATGTTTTCTTTTCCATTTTAACTTTTCTCCTTTCAAACTTGTTATAATACTGGTGATATTAATCGGGAGATAGATTCTTTAAACCGTATGCCTAATGATCGTTTACTATATAACTTCTTGGTCATTTGTGTAGATAGCACAATATCTTCCTTAAAAGCCTCAACCAACCGCTTCGTTAACTCTTTATCATAAAGAAATGCATTTACTTCAAAGTTCAAACGAAAGCTTCTGACATCGATATTAGCAGTTCCCACCGATGCAATTTTTCCATCCACTACGATTGTTTTAGCATGAAGAAATCCATTCTGATAAATATACACCTCTGCACCTGCATCTAATAAATCACCGACATAGGATAATGTTGCCCAATAAACAAACGGATGATCCGGTTTATTTGGAATCATAATCTTTACGTCTACCCCCGATAAAGCAGCAATTCTAAGAACATCCCGTAAACTTTCATCAGGAATAAAGTAAGGTGTTTGGATATAAATATAATCCTTGGCAGACATAATCATTTTAATGTATCCATTTTTTATCTGCTCCCAATCTGAATCTGGTCCACTCGAAACGATTTGCACACCCACATCACCAGCTGGAACAGCGTTGTAATAACGATCTTCATATAAGATATCATTCCTAGAAGCTTGGTTCCAATCCAAAATAAAGCGAGTTTGCATATGCAGAACCGCATCACCATAAATACGCAAATGTGTATCGCGCCAATTTCCAAATTTCTTATCCTGCCCAAGATACTCATCACCAATATTAAAACCACCAATATATCCCACCTTACCATCTATAATGCCTAATTTTCGATGGTTACGATAATTAATTTTGAAATTGATTTTCGGAATCTTTGGCGGAAAAAACGCCTCCACTTCTACGCCAGCTCTGCGTAATCGTCTAATATACTTTCTTCGTAATGAACGGGAACCCATATCATCATAAAGTACACGAACCTCTATACCTTCATTAGCCTTCTTAATAAGAATGTCAGCAATACGCTTACCTAGTTGATCATCACGAATGATGTAATAAAGCAAATGTATATGATCCGTAGCTTTTTCCAGATCAGCAATGAGGGATTCAAACTTTTCTGTTCCATCCGTAAAAATGGTCACTTTATTATCTTGTGTAAAGATGGCATCATCATTACGTAAATGTAAATAATATAAATCCTCATACTCTGCTATCTCTTTATGTTTGAATGCAAACGTACCGTTTTCAATTGCACGAAGCTGGGATTGTACAGCTGTTTTTACACCAAGTCTACTCTTTGTATCCCAAGTAAATATCCTTCGTTTACTAATCGGCTTACCAAAGATTAAGTATAAAAAGAAACCTGCAATTGGAATAAACAATAATACCATTAACCACGCCCATGTAGCACTAGCATCCTTTCGTTCCAAAAAGATAATAGAAACACCTAAGGCAATATTAAAAATTAAAATAAATCCTAATAAGTATGACAGTATTTCCATAGTCTGACAAATCCCCCCTTACATGAAAATTGTTTTAGTTCGTGCCATGTCTTATCCAGTAACAATTTTCTATTATCCTCCCCAAACTAGACTGTTCCTATTTTTAAGGGTGAGGACATCAAATTACGCTAAAGTAGAAAGAGTATATATCCATCACCTCTACAATCAATAATATAGCATACATTTTAATTTGTCGTTAGCTTAGCAGAATGCAAGCGCTACCTATTATTTATAGAATAAATGATATTAGCTTATTGTATTAAATTTTATCCTTTTTATGTACCTTGATGCTGTTATAAAGCACTTCATATGAAAGAAAACCATAACCTTTCTACGTATCAAATCGTATTTACGATTCATAAATGTGGTACTGACATCATGAATGAACATTATATATGATCTCATTATTAATAACACCAGCGTATCTTATGTTTTTGTATATCTAACAGTCTTTTCGTTAAGGGTTACTTTGAACTGTTTAACCAGGTCAAAAAAAAACCTATACCAGCTACTACTAGCATAAGCGTATTATTTCTTCGCTACTTGTCATCTAGCTTGTTTAATGCTTGCTCCAAATCCTCCCAAATATCTTGCCAAGCCTCTAAACCCACCGATAAACGGATCAGCTGCTCCGTTATTCCCATCATGTCACGCTCAGCTTCTGGCACAACCGCATGTGTCATTGTTGATGGATGTTGTATAAGCGTCTCTGCATCTCCTAAGCTAACTGCAATTTTTAAAAACTCCAAGTTATTTAAGAACTGTTGAACATCGTATTTATCCCCAACTAATTCAAATGATATAACTCCAGCACCACGCTTCATCTGCTTTTGATATATCGCAAAATTTGGATGCTCCCTATCACCTGGATAATAAATAGTTGAAATCCTTGGATGAGTACCTAATTTCTCCACAATCTTTTCTGCATTATCTGAATGTCGATCAAGCCGAATCGGCAGTGTTTTCAAACCCCTTAATAATAGCCAAGCATCAAATGGCGAAAGAACGCCTCCAATATCTTTTTGTGTCGTCATGGCAACACCGTCAAGAAATGAACTTCTTCCTACTACCAAACCACCAATTACATCTCCGTGTCCGCCAATATATTTTGTAGCACTATGAACAACAACATCACAACCAAATTCCAGTGGTCGCTGAATATAAGGGGATGAGAAGGTATTGTCTACAACGACCGGAATATGGTAGCGCTTTGCAACCGTTGCTACCATTTGTAGATCGATCAGCTTCATGGTGGGATTAATTGGTGTTTCAATATAAATACAGGTTGTTTCTGGCCTTAGACAAGCCAAAACCTCTTCCTCACAATTCATTTCTGAGAAATCATGATTAATATGATACTTATCCTTTAACATGGATAACAATCCATACGTACAGCCATAAAGCCCGGAAGAACAAAGAATATGATCATTTGCTTTTGTTAGTGAAATTAATACCGCTGAAACGGCAGCCATTCCAGAGGAAAAAGCCAACCCTCGCTCCCCTCCTTCTAATGCCGCAATCCGCTCTTCCAAAAGCTGTACAGTAGGATTACCTAAACGCGAATATACAAAACCATCCTCTTCCCTTGCAAAACGCCGCTCTCCTTGTTCTGCTGAATCAAATGTAAAAGTAGAGGTTTGAAATAAAGGAGCTGCTAAACTTCCTAACATCTCTTCTGAATGATAACCTTCATGAACAACCTTCGTCTCCAATTGCTTTTCTTTCTTCTTCACATCCATTCCTCCTCACGTAAACTCTTGTAAACTGACCACCTATATATATCCTATTCAAATAAACGCATAAATGAATGCGTTTTCTTTAGAGACGTTATCTTTGCTTTTTTTCTGGAGCAATTCTAAAATAGATTTACTTTATACCGGAAGAAGGGATGAAACCTTATGAACGCTAATCAGGATCGGAACGGTATGATCTACACATCATCAGCATACATATTATGGGGATTTCTACCAATCTATTGGAAGCTTCTTGACCATGTTTCTCCAGGGGAAACATTAGCTCACCGCATTATTTGGTCTTTCGTCTTCACATTTTTACTTGTTCTCATTATGCGTAAATGGTCGGATTTTACGAAGGAATGGAAGGAATTGCTTCATAATAAAAAGAAGCTATTTGGTATTTCTTTGGCTACGCTAGTAATTAGTCTAAATTGGTTAATATTTATTTGGGCCGTTAATAGTAATCATGTTGTTCAAGCAAGTCTGGGCTATTATATTAATCCACTTATAAGCATATTACTAGGAATTATCGTATTAAAAGAAGCCTTTACTTTCCGTCAAACTATTTCATTTATTCTAGCAGGAATCGGTGTGCTTTATTTAACGATAAGCTATGGTGTGTTTCCTTGGGTGTCATTATTACTTGCCATCAGCTTTGGACTGTATGGTTTATTGAAGAAAAAGGTCGATATCGGACCAATGATAGGGTTAACCATTGAAACCATGCTTATTCTCCCCTTCGCAATTATTTACCTAGCCATTTACCCTGATAACGCCTTTCAGCTTCATGAATTCTTTTCATCTACGAACCTATTATTAATGGGTGCAGGTGTTATGACAGCAATTCCCTTGTTACTGTTTGCAAGTGGAGCGAAACGCATTTCTTTAGCAATGGTCGGATTCTTGCAATATATTGCACCAACATTAATGTTATTACTAGGCGTATTTATATATAAAGAAGCCTTTACTTCTGCTCATTTAATTGCTTTCGCGTTCATTTGGATAGCTCTAGTAAACTTTATGCTTACGAGCTACCGAAGACCACTGAGGAAAAAGCATGTATAAAAAGATATAACATGCTCTAGGTTTTCTTACGTTTTGGCGATGGTATTATGCCTGCCTTTTGTTACGATTTAAAACTAGTGGTTGACAAAAGATTATGTACACCTATATAATATTCAATAATTTAGAAAAATACATCTCTTATCAAGAGCGGTGGAGGGAATAGGCCCTGTGAAGCCCAGCAACCAAAAAGCGATGAAATATTGCTTTTTACGGTGCTACATCCTACAGATCCATTTTATGATCTGGAAGATAAGAGGAGGAAAGGTTAAATCCAAGCCCTCTTCTTAGGAAGAGGGCTTTTTCATTTTCCCCCTCTTCCTCCAGACACAAGGATTGCTATTCAGTAACTGGCCACGTCAATACTAGTCGTGGCAATACAGAACTACAAACTATCCTAGGAGGAATGAATAATGGCAAAATTTCACCAGAAACAACCAGATACAGTATTACTACACGGAGGTCAGGTGCCAGACCCAACCACGGGTTCTAGAGCTGTCCCTATTTATCAAACAACATCCTATGTTTTTCGTGACACGGAGCACGCACAGAATCTATTTGGCCTTACCGAACCGGGCAACATTTATACACGGATAGGGAACCCTACCGTAGATGCTTTCGAGCAACGAATTGCCGAATTAGAAGACGGTGTAGCAGCAGTAGCAACAGCATCTGGAATGGCAGCTATTACCTTTGCTATCCTAAATGTTGCTAGTACAGGAGATGAAATTATAGCTGACAGTAATTTATACGGTGGTACTTATAATCTATTTGCAAACACACTTCCTCGCTATGGTATAACGGTTAAATTTGTTAATGGCAAGAACAAGAATGAAGTCGAAGCTGCTATCACAGATAAAACAAAAGCAATCTTCGGTGAAATTATTACGAACCCTAGTCTGCACATCTTTGATGTCGAGACCATTGCTGCTTTAGCTCATTCTTATAATATTCCTTTAATAATTGATAATACATTCGCACCTTATATTGCTAAGCCGATAGCATGGGGAGCAGATGTTGTGGTCCACTCCGCTACAAAATGGATAGGAGGACATGGTACGACCATTGGAGGTGTTGTCGTTGATGGCGGAAGGTTTAATTGGAATAACAGCAAATTCCCTGGCTTTACAGAACCAGATGAGAGCTATAATGGCCTCCGTTTCATTGATGTTGGTCCTGCGGCTTTTGCTACTAAATTAAGGGTACAATTATTGCGTGATATTGGTGCGTGTATTAGCCCGCATAATGCGTTTTTACTATTACAGGGTTTAGAAACCTTGCATCTTCGTATTCCTCAACATAATAAAAATGCACAGATAATTGCCGAATACTTAGCTAAAAATCCTGCGATCGAATGGGTGAACTACCCAGGTTTACAAAGCCATTCATCAAACAAGCGAGCTAAAAAATATTTTAGTGAAGGTGCTGGATCTATCATCACTTTTGGAATTCGAGGGGGGAGAGAAGCTGGACGACAATTAATTGAATGTATTGAATTATGGTCACATGTAGCTAATGTTGGTGATGCAAAATCACTAATTATTCATCCTGCTTCAACAACGCATCAACAACTAACCGTTGAAGAATTAAAAACTAGTGGTGTTACGGAGGAAACAATTCGTCTATCGATTGGTTTGGAGTCTGTTACCGACTTATTATACACCTTAGATGCTGCTATCGCTGAAGCTACTGGCGAAGCAAAAACGATAACAACCAATGATTCCGTCGCTATCAGTTGGCTACTTAGCTCTCCGTTTGATCGTAATAATGGAAATATACGAAAAAAAACCATTGCCGTATACGGCTGGGAAGATGCAGGAGAGAAAGAAAGGGAAAAAGTCAAACAGCTACAATCTATTGGTTTTGAGCTTTATTATATAAGTCATTCAACAACTGAAGAATCTCAGCATGTGTTCAGAGACTTATCAGCTATTCCAACTGAGCTTGATGCTGTATGGTTTCTCCAATCAGACCTCCCATCAGGTGTTATCGAACAAGTTATAAATAAACAAGGAAAAATAGTATGGTTGGAACAGCCTTATCAAAATAGTACTTTAGAATATGCCAAAGCAGCTGGGATCACTGTTATTACCGCAAAAAATCCTTATGACGAGTTTTTAGCATTGCGATCACAAGACGATGCTTCTGACCTCACTCATGTTTGAACGAGCAAACAGTATGCTGGAATCAAACTAATTTTAGAAATTTAGAACTAATTATTTATGTAACAAAACTGTTTCACTTTTAGAAAGGAGGTTTACTTTTACTACCGATTGGAAAAATTATAAATAACCTTCCCTTACTGATCGCCTGTTATTGAAGGCGATCTTATTTTATCCCGTATATAACTGGCAGTAAGATCCCTACTTCAAGCAATAAAGTAAAACCAATATGGGTAAATGTGGGGATCGACTGTCAGTAAATGTCCGATTAATTGAAAGTCCTTTAGGTCATACCCTTGTGGTACTAGCAATCAGTAAGGGATAGACAAAAGCCCCAGCGGATTGAGGTTTCACTTTATTTCCTTCATTGAACAAGTTATGAAGTACATATATATAGGAAATACTTTCGAATGTATTTTATACATGAGACAATAAAGAAAAAAGGTTATGAACATAACAGCATAGGTGTGAGTAAACATGAAGAAAAACTACTATTATTTCGGTGCTATTTTTGTGATGCTTTTAGGGATCAGTCTTATCTTTTTCCTGACACATCAGCCTGACCCAAAGTTAAATGATGTTATCATTTCGGAGAAAGACAGTAAAACAAATGGGGATCAGCAGAAAGAAGCGACTAAGACAGATCAAGATGAAAAACAAGATGATCAAACGGAAGAAAAGCCATTCTCCGAAATGGTAGTAAGTGCTGTTGAACAAACCATTCAGTTCTTTTCAAATAAAACACATGTTACAGCAATAGGTGATTCCCTTACACAAGGAGTTGGCGATTCAACCGCACAAGGTGGATATGTAGGGATTTTGGAACGGGCTATTAACAAGGATAAAAAAGTAGTAACATTCGATAATCTAGGTGTCCGCGGTAATCGCTCTGATCAGCTGCTTAAAAGACTGGATAAACCCGAAGTTGTTTCCTCGATTAAGCGATCTGATATAGTATTAATAACTATCGGAGCCAATGATATAATGCAAGTCCTTAAGCAGAACATTACCAATTTAAAAATGGAAGACTTCACGAAAGAGCGTGCACAATATCAAGAAAGATTGCATCATATCTTTTCCAAAATTGAAACAATTAACCCGAAAACAAAGATTTATTTATTAGGATTTTATAATCCATTCCAAAAATATTTTAAAGATATAAAGGAATTAGGAATCATTGTTGAAAATTGGAATAATACAGGGAAAGAAATAGCAGCTAGCAAAAAAAATGTATCGTTTATTCCGACAAAAGATTTATTTGATAACACAGATGAAAACCTATTTGCAGAAGATAATTTCCATCCGAATCACCTCGGCTATAAGCGAATGGCCCAGCGTGTATTGGATTTCCTAACAAACGAAGATGAAAGAGGATGAGTAATATGGCAGAAAGAAACGTACGTCGATCTAAGAGGAGTAAGTGGAAAAAGCGGTTTATAGGCTTGCTTTCATTAAACATTGTCATATTAATCATTATTTTAGCACTTATTTTTTGGCCAGTACCACGTGTAGATTATCCGGCTCAACATGCAGATAAAGCTGATGAAAGCTCAGAATTTGTCGTTCGTACGACGAAACAAAATTTGAATGAGTTAATTAACGCATATATCGATCAAATGCTCAACGATACAAAACATCGCTATCGAATTGAGTTAGGTGAGGATGTACATTTAATTGGTGAATTACCAGTATTTTCAACAACCGTACCATTATCTGTTCATTTAGAGCCATTTGTTCAAGATAATGGCGATATTATATTAAAGCAAAGATCGATCTCTATCGGATTACTTGAATTACCAAACCAAAAAATTATGGAGTATATTGATAAATACTTACCAATGCCCGAATGGGTAACGGTAAATCCAAAAGATGAAGCTATCTATGTTGCAGTTACAGATATGAAGCTAAAAAGTAATTTTCAAGTAGCTGTTGAGCATATTGACCTTGACGCTAATAACTTAGCATTCAAATTCCGCGTACCTTACCAAACTTTAGGTATCGAATAGTTTTAAAGCCTATCGTTACTGTCTCATTACAGAAAAAAAGCGCAAGCGCTCGATTAGAAATTTAGCAACTGGAGCGAGTCAACGGAGATAAAGGAATCACGGTGAGCTTGCGAGCCGATGACGACTTATTGTGGGATGATTCGTGAGGTCGCCTAGTTTTTGGGCACTGGAGCTTGCCGCAGCTCAACACGCGCCTATTTATCCATAGGCTCAAATTTTATAATTTCCAAGACTACAACAAAAGCTGGACGTTGTTCGTCCAGCTTTTTTCTCATGAATAATACGGTATAAACTAAAACTTTAATCCGTGGGGATCTTGTTTATCCCTCACCGATTCCATTACCATAATAGTATACCCTAAAAGCCTTTGAACAAATCGAACATTTACCGGCAGGTATATATGAGGAATAAATGATCATTTTGTGGCTAATTTCACTTAAAAGCAGTGTAGCAAATGCTTCGCTTCGGATTGAAATACATCCTATTATCAGCTAATATATTAACTTAAATTGACCTTTTTACTTAACGGATAACAAACCGTTTTACTTTTGAAGATAATAAAATTAAAAATGATTGCTTTGTCTTTTCTTCAACAACTATAGTACTTAAAGATTCCTGATTCCTGAACGGATAATCGCCTAGCTTACCTTTATAAATCAATTCCATACCTTCGTGATTCCGAATATCAGCAGGTGTAATAAAACAAGCAGGTTTCTTCAAGCTAAAAGATGGTACACCTCTTAGAACAGTCGCTACAAATTGTGAACAAAATAGTGCACACTTTCGATTAATTTCAATTTGTAACAATATACCAAATAGCCCAATAAAATTATATCTATATTTATGCTGTTGTCTTTCAATATCCTTAATATTCTTTACTATTTTCTCACACTCATGATCAGCTACTGTAAATTGATAAACGGCACAGTCTGATTTCTTCATAAAATCACTACGAATATCCTCTTTAACAAATCCTCCAATGAATGGATTTCTCGGCCGCTTCCGTCCAAAACTATAGACTTCTGTTAATTCATGATCAAAGCCAATAGATACATGGTTTAAAGACTGCTTCGTAAAGAAATTTATCGCTTTAGCTAAATTAGTACCTGTATCTGTAAAGAGAAAATAGATGACCTTCTCTCCCAATAAACACCCCTCCCCCCAACTTCTATTATAATGAAGAAGCGAATTTAGGTAAAATCCTTTTCTATTCTACTATTACAAATAATTGTAAATTATACAAGTTAATTTTTTATTGTGACAAAAACGTAAGAAACACGTATGAACTCTCTTGCATTGATGTTATGGTTCATGTTTCTAGTTAACGAAATCTACCCCGTACATCATAGCAAGAGTTTTTATGTCTAGACCTATTCAGAATTCATTGTTTAATCATGTCTAAACATTGACGAAAGCCTAGAAATAACGTAAGCTAACCATGATTACAATTATTATATTGGAGGAAATTAACAAGCATGATTAATGTTTCTAATGTTAGTTTACGATATGGCGATAAAAAATTATTTGAAGATGTAAATTTAAAATTCACTTCAGGCAATTGTTATGGATTAATTGGAGCAAACGGCGCAGGAAAATCGACGTTTTTAAAAATTTTGTCAGGTGAGATAGAACCTCAATCTGGACATGTATCGTTATCACCTGGTGAACGACTTGCTGTATTAAAACAGGATCATTTCGCCTATGAAGATAATCAAGTACTTGAAACAGTTTTGATGGGCCATGAAAGGCTATATGCTGTCAAACAAGAAAAAGATGCTATATATATGAAAGGTGATTTCTCAGAAGAGGATGGTATGCGAGCAGCTGAGCTAGAGGGAGAGTTCGCAGAAATGAATGGTTGGGAAGCAGAATCTGATGCAGCAGTCCTTCTAAAAGGCCTTGGAATTAAAGAATCACTACATGATAAGCAAATGGCTGATTTGTCTGCAGATGAAAAAGTAAAAGTATTGCTTGCACAAGCATTATTTGGTAATCCAGACATCTTACTACTGGATGAGCCAACGAATGGATTAGATATTCATGCTATACAATGGTTGGAAGAATTTCTAATTCATTTTGAAAATACTGTAATCGTTGTATCACATGACCGTCATTTCTTGAATAAAGTGTGTACACACATTGCTGATGTCGATTATGGAAAAATCGAAATTTATATTGGTAACTATGATTTCTGGTACGAATCAAGCCAATTGGCTAACAAAATGGCTCAGGAAGCTAACAAAAAGAAGGAAGAAAAGATCAAGGAGCTACAAGCATTTATTGCACGCTTTAGTGCGAATGCATCTAAATCAAAGCAAGCAACTTCTCGAAAGAAATTACTGGATAATATAACACTAGATGACATTAAACCATCGTCCAGAAAATACCCATATATCTCCTTTACCCCCGGTCGCGAGATAGGGAATGATTTATTACGAGTCGAAGGGTTAACCAAAACGATAAATGGAGAAAAAGTGCTTGATAACGTTAGTTTTACAATGAACAAGGATGACAAAATTGCTCTTGTAGGAAAAGATGACATTGCTAAAACAACATTATTTAAAATTTTGATGGGCGAGATGGAACCTGATGCAGGAACCTATAAATGGGGTGTGACCACTTCACAGTCCTACTTTCCGAAAGATAATGCTGCGTACTTTGAAAATAACGACCTTCCTTTGGTTGATTGGTTACGTCAATATTCGCCAGAGGATGAAACAGAAACATTTTTACGAGGCTTCCTAGGTAGAATGCTTTTCTCTGGAGACCAAGCACTAAAAAAAGCAAATGTGCTTTCCGGTGGTGAGAAAGTTCGTTGTATGTTATCCAAAATGATGTTAAGTAATGCGAATGTACTTCTATTAGATGAACCAACGAACCACTTAGACCTAGAATCTATTCAATCCTTAAATAATGGATTAATTAAATTCAAAGGATCCATTCTGTTTACGTCACATGATCATCAGTTCATACAAAGTATTGCAAATCGCTTAATTGAAATCACACCAAACGGTTTAATTGATAAGGAAATGAGCTATGACGAGTATGTTCAGGACAAAGAATTGCAAGATAAGATTGCCAAAATGTATGCAAGTTAATTAGCTCTAAAAAGTGGTTACGCTGTACCTATGTGATCATAAAGAGGCTGAGACAAAAGAATGAAGAAACAATCAAAAAACGAACGCTAATTATTTGAAATTAATTAGGTCGTTTTTTGATTAGAATAATAAATTTAGCACTTGAAATAAGCGAGGATCCGGCGGGAACAGCACGAGTCCGAAGATCCACTTGGTAACGTGTTTTTCTTTACCAAGTTAGCTGAGATCCGTGCCCGCGGAAAGCGCGTATAGTTTCATGGTGCGGCGATGATACTCCTATTGATAACATGATTATTCGTATTTTGAGTAAAGAAGTTGTGTCTTGTCCCAGCCTCTTCTTTGTCAATATCTTTTTGTATCGTCCTCTGTTGTTTATCCCGATATAACGGGCAGTAAAACCCCCACTGATGGAAGTTTCACTTTATTTTACAAATTTCATATTCACCTTGTTAAGCATTTCATTCGTCATTTTGTCAAGGTCATATGCTGCCTTAAAGCCCCATTCTTCCGTGGCTGCCGAAGAATCGATACTATTTGGCCAACTGTCTGCAATTCGCTGCTTAACAGGATCTACCTGATAATCCAGTTTAAAATCTGGGATATGCTTTTGTATAGACTTAGCAAAGTCCTCAGGTGCTGCTGAGATAGCAGAAATATTAAATGCATTTCGATGCTTTAATTTGTTTGGATCTGCTTCCATTAACTGGATAATGGCATTTAAGGCATCTGGCATATACATCATATCCATGTACGTCCCTTCTGCAATGCAAGACGTGTAGGTTTTATGCTTAATAGCTTCATAATAGATTTCCACCGCATAGTCTGTAGTTCCGCCACCTGGAAGCGTAACATGAGAAATCAAACCAGGATAACGAACTCCTCGCGTATCTACACCAAACCGGTGATAATAATAATCTGCTAACAATTCACCAGATACTTTGTTGACACCGTACATGGTTGTTGGACGCTGTAACGTATCCTGTGGTGTATGATCCTTAGGTGTTGTTGGCCCAAAAGCACCTATCGAACTTGGGGTAAAAAACTGTAAATTCAGTTCCCGAGCAGTTTCTAATGCATTAACAAGGCCACCCATATTAATATGCCATGCTAATTTTGGATTCTCCTCAGCTTTAGCAGATAATAGTGCTGCTAAATGCATGACAGTATCTACATTATATTTCTTAGCAACACTATATACTTGATTAGCATCCGTTACATCAACAAGTTCAAATGGCCCTTCTGCAATGATCCCTTCTGCCTTACGGATATCTGTCCCAATAACATTTTCTACACCATATGTTTCTCTTAATTTAACGACAAGCTCTGAGCCAATTTGTCCCAAAGCTCCTGTGACTAAAATTTTCTTCATTTCACGATATTCCTCTCTATTGTTACACAATTTCCCGCTGTTTTATATAATCCCTAATTCCTTACCAACTTTCTCATACACTTGAATTGCCTTATCTAGCATTTCCTTCGTATGTGCCGCACTTGGCATATTTCTTACTCTCCCTGTACCACGTGGTACCGTTGGGAAGACGATAGACTTCGCATAGACACCTTCCTCATTCAAACGCTTACTGAATGTTTGTGTCGCATTTTCATCACCAATGATACAAGGTGTAATTGGTGTTTCACTATCACCAATATCAAAGCCTAGCTGTTGTAATCCGTCTTTCAAATAATTCGCATTCTCCCATAGCTTTTCATTTAATTCCGTACTCTCCATTAATATTTCTACTGCCTTCGTACTAGCAACAGCATCAGCTGGTGACACGGCAGTAGAAAATAGAAATGGACGAGAGCGTACCTTTAACCAATCAATTAAGTTAGCTTTTCCTGCAACATAACCACCTATTACGCCAATGGCTTTTGATAATGTACCCATTTGGAAATCAACTTTATCCTGTAGTCCAAAATGCTTCACGGTTCCAGCTCCCTTACCTAATACACCAGATCCGTGTGCATCATCAACGTAAGTAATAAGATCAAATTCCTCTGCAACTTCTACAATTTCAGGGAGCTTGGCAATATCTCCGTCCATTGAGAATACACCATCGGTAATAATCATAATTTTATTATACTGACCTGATTCGACCGCTTCTTTAGCTTTTTCACGTAAATCATTCATGTCCGAATGATTAAACCGTATTATTTTTGCTTTTGATAAACGACAGCCGTCAATAATAGAAGCGTGGTTTAATTCATCAGAAAGGATGGCATCATGCTTATCCATAACTGCAGAAATAGCAGCCATATTGCAATTAAAACCAGATTGAAACGATATAACTGCTTCTGTACCTTTAAATGCAGCAAGCTTTTTCTCTAGTTCCAAATGAAGATCAAGCGTACCATTTATTGTCCGAACGGCACCTGCACCAACACCGTGTGAGTCCACTGCTTGCTTTGCTACTTCCTTTAAGCGTTCATCAGTAGCAAGCCCTAGATAATTATTAGAGGACAAATTAACTAATACCTTCCCATCGATTGTTATCTCCGGACCATTTGGACCTTGGACTGGGTCAATTTCATTATATAGACCTCGTTCTTTTAAATCTGCAATATTGTCATTTAAAAAAGAATCTAATGCTTTACTAGTCATTTTTAATTTTTCCTCCTTATTATGTAAACGATTTGCAGCTAATGAATGAAACAGCAACAATGTTTATCATAAACAACTGTTTCGCTTCATAGTATTTTATACACGATTATTTCTTCTTCAGTTTAACATAAAGCCTGAAAAATGTTTAATGAGATAAGTCGTATGAAACTGTAGGATATTGGAATAGTAGCGGCTGACTTTTTCTTTTCTTTATGTTTTACAATTACCTGTTAAAAATGCTTCAATAACTTACAAATTTGTAAGAATTCCCACAAAAAATGTCATAAAAAACTATGGTTATTAAAAAACATTTTTATTATACTGAGTATAGAAATCACATATGGAGGAATAAACATGAAGAAAGTTCTTGTTGCCATGTTTGCTATCTTAATTATTACTTTCGGAATTTTTGGATATGTGGAATTAAATGATGATTCCAATGAAATAGTGGATAAAAATCCTAATTCTATTAAAGTAAATTCATAATATACTTCTAAACCATGAACCTACTAAATTCTACAGCTGATCATTTAACACTTACTATTCTACTTACTTTTTATATCCAGCCCTTATTTCTAGCAATTTCAACCGCTTCTATGCGGTTTTTTGCTGCTAGCTTTTGGATAATCTCTGATATATAGTTTCGTGCCGTACCGTAGGACAAATATAATGTACTTGCTACTTCCTTCGCAGTTTTTCCCATGGCTATAAGTTGAAGTATTTTTTGCTCCCGCTGATTTAAAGGGTTTTCATCTTTAAGTATTCCTACCATTAACTCCTGACTATAAACCTGCTTCCCTGCTGCTACCTGGCGTATACCTGCAGAAAGTTCATCAATAGAACGATCTTTTAATAGGTAGCCATCAATGCCTAATTTTAGTGCTTTTTCAAAATAACCAGGTTTTTGGAAGGTAGTTAAAATGATAACTTTCGGACCATTCTCTATACGCTTTACATAGTCAGCAACTTGCAACCCATCCATTACAGGCATTTCAATATCTACCAAACAGATATCTGGGTTTAAGGTTTGAATAAGCTTTAATGCTTGTTCGCCATTAGTTGCCTGACCAATCACTTCCATATCCTCCTCTAAATCCAATAAAGAACTGAGCGCCCCCAATAACATTTTTTGATCTTCTGCAATTACAATTCTATACATATGTTTCCACATCTTTCTTTACTTTAGGAACCTGCATTTCCAGTACACTACCATTCGTAGTATGTACAGTCAACGTTCCATTAATTAAAGATAACCTCTCTTTCATCCCCTTTAAACCATTCCCTTCTCCCCATTCCCGGGATTGCCCAATTCCATTATCTGCCACGATTAAGTATGTATTTTCAACTGTATCCTTTAAATCAATCCAACAATAAGATGCTTTACTATGTTTTACAATGTTTGTGACCGCTTCACGTAGGCATAAACTAAGCATACTCTGCTCGACTATTGGTAGACTCTCCATATGAATATTTATATTCGTATGAACTTGTATGTTAGCAGTTTGTAAAATATCTTGTACATAAATAAGTTCTTCCATAATGGTATGAGACTTCATACTGGTTACTAATTCCCTCACTTGATCCAGCGCTATCCTAGATGTTAATTCTATTTCCTTAACCTCTTGTTTAGCCCTGTTTTTATCTTTTGTTATCAAACGTTCAACTAGCTGACTTTTTAGGGTAATTAAAGACAACGTATGGCCAAGCGTATCATGTAAATCACGGGCAATTCTTGTTCTTTCTTCCCGTTTAACTAGCTCTTTTATTTTTGCATTAGCTTCATCTAGCTCGCTTTCCAACTCCATTCGTTTATTCATTGAACGTATTCCAAATGGGGCAGCAAGAATTACCACTACAAAAGGGAGAGCGTTCAAAAAAGGAAATGAATGTGTAATAAAACCATGGTATACCAATGGTACTCCAATTGTACATGCAAGCCAGCCCCAGGCAATATGGAATTGCTTTTTCTCTAAGTACCATGAAATAAAGTTTACAGTAAAAAAACTTAAGTACATAAAATTATAATGATAAAAAATACTTTGGATACAAATAATCACCATTTGTATGCCTAGCCATATAGAAAAAGACGTATGACTAGTAATGTAGTAGAGTTGTCGATATGATACAGTAAATAATATTAATAGAAAGAAGCCTAATAATTTCTTCATCCCCACCTCATCCCACAGAAATGAAATAGGGATAAATAAATATACTAAAAATATGTATGGATATAAGCCATATTTGAATGGGAAAATGGAAAACCTGCATTGCTTTACCAAGCTAATCACACCACCTCTTGTCTACGTCTTATATAGGTTGATAATATCATAAATAAACCCGTAAAGAAGAAAAGAATTAGCATATTACCCCAATGTGGAGTATACCCTCGTATTATTTCCCAGGGACCATTAACAAAATTATAGGAGGGTAACCACTCGGCTATTGCTTGCAGCCACTTAGGCATAGTATCTAAAGGCATCCACATACCACCTATTAATGCTAATGCAAGAAAAAGGATATTACTTACACCATTTGCAGTATCCACTTTTTTCATAGTACCAATGAGTGTCCCTAATGTTAAAAATGCAAAAGAACCTATTATAATCCACAAACCACTTATTATCCATTGCATAGCAGTTAGGGAAACACCATTTATTACAAAGCCAGCAAAAAATATTACAATAATCGATAATAGATGAATACAACTTTGTCCAATCATTTGACTCAATAAATAGGTTGCATTAGACAGAGGAGTCACTTTTATAAATTTGATCCAACCAGTCGACTTCTCTTGAACCATCCGTATACCTAGTGACATGATACTTGACCCCATCACACTAAATGTAGTCATCGACATTAAATAATGTGACGCCCAGAGTTCTCCATCACTCACTCCAACATTTATCACGTTTGTAAAAACAAAATAAAAAATGACAGGAATACATAGAGACCAAAAAACATAGTACGGATTTCGAAATGCCCTTTTCATCTCGGCCATAGATTGATAATATAAGACTCTCATTTATTTACTCCCTTCTTTGACTAAAGTGTGAAAGACATCTTCCATCTTGCCTTTATCAATTTGAATATCGTATGTGTTTGTTTGATGTTGAGTAATGTAAGAAACGATAGAGTCGGTATCCTTGGTCTCAATATATATTCGGTCGTATCGTTGTTCAATACCGATAATAGCTGGGTGCTTCAATTGAGGTATTCCCGTATCATTATTTATTTTGAATGATACATACTGTTTTGAGAGTTTTTCTTTTATCTCGTCTGAAGAACCATTAGCAATTACACGTCCTTTATTAAACAGAATAATTCGATTAGCGATATCATCAGCTTCATGTAAATAATGTGTCGTAAAAATAATCGTCTTTCCTTGGTTTGCTAGTTGAGTAACTCCTTGCCAAAAAGATGCCCTAGATATCGCATCCAAACCATTAGTTGGTTCATCCAGTATAAGCACTTCTGGATTACCCGCTACTGCTAACGCAAAATTCACCCTTCGCTTTTGACCACCTGATAAATATTCAACTTTATTTTGAAGCTCTTTGGTTGTTAATCCTGTTATTCTTATCATGTCATCCAATAAAAGTGGTTTTGTATAATAGGAACGAAATAGCTTAAGTAGTTCTCTAACAGTTAATCTATCCATTAAGCCTGTTTCCTGAAGCATAACACCAATTCTTTGCTTAACAAGTTGATTTCTTGGGTCCATTCCTAGCAAACGAACCGAACCAGCTGTTGGTGTTAGTAAACCTAAAATGATGGATAAAATGGTTGTTTTACCAGCGCCGTTTGGCCCTAACAGGGAAACTACTTCACCCTGTCTAATTGAAAATGAAACAGTATCTAATGCACTAACCGTAGTATATTTTTTACTTAATCGATTCACTTCGATTATCTTACTAGACATTCTACATCAGCTCCCTTTTCCTAAGTTTAGTAGATATAAGTGCGTAAATTTTAGTATAGTATGTCACAAAGTATAGTTGACAGTTGTCATTTTTTAACCGCAGATATCACAAATGCATTTTTCTGCTGAAATAAAAATGGAGCAGGATAGCTAGCTATCCTGCTCCATTTTTTAAATTATCTTCTATTATTTTACGATAGTGACATTAACTGTTTTTACGCCCCAATTCATGGCTGCGCTTTTTGATGGTACGTGAACATCTATTTTATTACCTTTGATAGCACCACCCACATCGGCTGCAGTTGCATAGCCATAGCCTTCAACATATACTTCTGAACCGAGTGGAATCACATTTGGATCAACAGCGATTACTTTTGCATTTGGATTTGCATTCAGGTCAACTCCTGTTGATGTTACTCCAGAGCAACCACCACAATCTGCAGTATACGCCGTTGCTGTAACAGAAATGGTTTTTCCTTCTGGATTGTCATTCTGTGATTTAGATTCGTTCTTCTGTGTATTTTCACTTACTTCTTCTTTTTTCTCGTTTGAATCTGCTGACTTTTGCTCTACTTTTGCTACTGGCTTATCTTCTTGTGAAACATTAACACCTTTAATCGTTAATTCTTGTCCAATAACGATGATGTCTGATTTCAGGTCATTCCATTCTTTAAGATCCTCTATAGATACATCGTATTCTTTTGAAATATCAATCAATGTATCTCCTTTTTCAACTGTATATTTATCATTTATAAATAATGTTTGTTTTGGTTGAATAGTTGTTGATTTTAATTCATTAATTTCAACCAAGTCTTCAACTGTTGTATTATATTCATCTGCAATATCCCAGAGATTGTCCCCTTTTTTTACTTCGTATTCTTCCGCTGATACAGAAGTAACAGCAGCGCCAGCAATAATGATGCCCGTAGCGAATGAAGCCACAAGTTTTTTCATTCGTAGTCCCTCCTTAAATTTCTGACATTGCCTATCGTACCATAGGGGTATAGGCAATGCAGTTACAAGTCGTTTAAGACTCCATTACAAGCATTACCAAATCTAGCGCTATTTATTACAAATGTAATAGATTTGTGATAAAAGTTCTGTGAATCTAGTATTTTGTATTTCAATAGTCATCATTTATGGGATTTTGTAATAAAGTGAAACTTCTATCAGTGGGAGCCTTACTGTCAGTTGTATATAGGATAAAAAAAACGGAGCAAAATTCGCTCATTCCTTATCACTAAATGCTCAGATTTACGCTCCCTCTAGTAGCTATTATGGAATAATAGCTACTGCTTGACCACCACT
>NZ_CANMAB010000043.1:0-30659 GCF_947495635.1 uncultured Virgibacillus sp.
CTTCCCAATGTTGATGTTTATCAAAAAAGATTCGTTTCAAGATGTTTTTTTCCATATACTTAAAATACCACAGTAAGAAACACTCTGGTATAGCCAAATTTTTATACTTTCTTAACTTAGAACAAAAGCGCAAGCGCCCGATTAGAAATGTAGCGACTGGAGCAAGTCAATCGATATAAAGGAATCTATGTGTGCTTGCGAGTCGTTGATAACTTATTGGGTGATTCGTGAAGTCGCCTCGTTTCTGGGCGCTGGGGCTGAACATGACTCAACACTCCATATTTATCCATGTGGGCATATTTTATAATTTCCTAGATAATTAAAAAGCTTGTAGAGAAAAATCACCCTACAAGCTTTTACGAATAACCACAAAACAAATCTCACTAGTTATTTACTTTTCCTTTGTTTTTGTTTACGACTGAGGATAATTACAGCGATAATAAATAATAAAAATACGCCAATAATAAACCCAATAAATAACCAATTATAGCCTGTATCATTTTCTACAGCGAACACTTCTGCTGTCTCTCTGGCTAAACCAATTTTGTATTCTCCCTTATCATTTTCCCGAACAGTATTATCACCAAGATATCCACGTAGCTGTTTTCCTGACTCTAAATCACTTATTGAAACCGCCCTAGAGTGTTCATCATTATTTATTGCAATATACATCGTCTCATCTTGATAGCTCCGTTTAAATACACTCATTGCTCCATCAGAGCCAACCATTTCGAAATCGCCATGCGTTAGAACAGGAAATTTATTACGTAACGATGAGATACGGTTATGAAATTCAGTCAAGTCTGGATCACCGCTATTAAATTTCACCATTTGCTGTGCTTCAGCTAAGCCTGACCCATACATTGGCAATTCGGATCCTTGATACAATACTGGTACACCAGGAATCGTATACATATAAGTTAATGCTAGTGACCATGTCGTAAGAGCGTTTCTTCCGTTCTCTGCTAAAGTCTGCGTGAACCGCTCCGTTGATTTATTATCTACAAATATCATAGACGCTTGATCAGTTTGTTGCCAAGCTCCATATATGTCAGAAACCGGCTTTCCTGCTTCGGCGAATACCTCTGTCATTCTATTATATAACGAGTAATTTTCGATAGCATCCAATAATTTATTTTCTTTTAAATGTGTTATATCTGTTTCAGGGTCGAGAATATCTGCTAGGATATAGAAATCATCGTCCTTTGCTTTAATATTCTTAGAAAGTGTATTCAGGAATTCTGAAGATGCTTGATCAGCCGCATGTAGCTTATAACCATCAATATCGGTTTCATCCATCCAATAATTAGCCACATTCAATAAGTAAGCTTGCACTTCTGGGTTGTTCTGATTAAGTTTTACTGTATTTTTAGACCAATTGGTTTGTGGCTTTTTATTCTCGATTACCCAATCCTTCTTTGCTGTATCCTGTGCAATGGGATGACTATCTGCAATATAATTGGTAACAAGCTCCATAACTACTTTTATGTTTCGTTTATGTGCCTCTTTAATTAGTGTATGTAGATCATCCATCGTACCAAATTGTTCCTCAACAGAATAAAAATCCTCAATCCAGTAACCATGATATCCGTCCGGTGCATTCGCCATAATGGGTGATAGCACCAGTGTTGTATAGCCTAATTCTTCAAAGAAATCGAGTTTGTCTATAATCCCCTTTAGGTCTCCTCCATGATATGCCATTGGATCATCTAAACGGACTTGTTTATCTCGTTCATGGTCCAGATTATTATAGCGATCCACGGTGATACTGTATAAAATCTCTTCGTTTATATTTGCACTTTCTGCTTGTATATCATTTGGCATCGCTACAAGAATAGCAAGGATAGCAAAAAAAATACTTAGGATACGTTTCATATAATTCCTCCATCTAGTAAAAGTACTCTTGTTCTATTATTGAGCTTTTATCGGAATAGTCAATATTAATCCTTACATTGTAAGAAATCATTCAAATTTTTAACCCCTCCATAGTCAGCTATAATGATAGCATAATAACCTGTTGTCGAGCTATGATAACCAACACGTTGTCAAAACAGAACAAAAGCGCAAGAGCCCGATTAGAAACGTAACGACTGAAGCGAGTCAACGGAGATAAAGGAATCACGGTGAGCTTGCGAGCCGATGATGACTTAGATTAGGGCGATTCGTGAAGACGCATCGTTTCTGGGCGTTGGAGCTGGACGTGACTTAATACGTATATTTATCCATAGGCTCAAATTTTGTAATTTCCTAGGCTATAAAAAAAGATTGCCCCAAACATAAGGACAATCTTTCTATACTTATACAGACATAGGGAGTCTAAAGAATCCCAATACAAGTACAATAATAACGGCAATCACAAATTGGATCCACAAACCTTTAAGTGACTTCTGCTTTCTTAACTTCACAAGCATCATTTCCATCACAGCAATAATCCAAACTCCAGCAAGTCCCTTAATGATTGCTTCAGGTAGTAATGGACTGCCATTAAAATAATACGCAATTAAATCTCCACCGGTATAAAGTATAAACAAATAGTCTAATCGCAAAATCATTTGTGTAATTTTTGCAGGCTTTTCCTTACCTTGTTTTAACATCATGTAAGCTAGAGCAAATAAAATAAAACCAAGCGCCCATGCAGTAATATGCATATGTGTCATCTCTAAACAACCTCCTGTCCAAATTCAATGACTATCGCTATCATACCATGATCACTTTAATAAATCATATAAAAAAATCATGACAAATTTTCTGTATCTATTCAGCAAGAAAAACTGTTATACTATTTTTGTAGATTATTTTTAAAATTCGGAGGGATCATATGGTACAAACGAGTCAGGAAATAATTGATCAGACACAGGAATATGGTGCGAAAAACTATCATCCTCTACCTGTTGTTATTGCAAAGGCTGAAGGAGTTTGGGTAGAAGATCCAGAAGGAAACCGCTATATGGACATGCTGAGTGCTTATTCAGCAGTAAACCAAGGACATCGTCACCCCAAAATTATTGAAGCCTTAAAAAAACAAGCTGATGCTGTAACATTAACCTCAAGAGCTTTCCACAATGATCAGCTTGGACCTTGGTACGAAAAAATATGTAAACTAACTAATAAAGAAATGGCCCTGCCAATGAATACAGGGGCTGAAGCTGTTGAAACAGCGATCAAAGCAGCTAGAAGATGGGCTTATGATGTAAAAGGTGTTGCAGAAGATAAAGCAGAAATCATTGCTTGTGAAGGAAATTTTCATGGAAGAACAATGACTGCTGTATCCCTTTCTTCAGAAGCTGAATACAAACGTGGATTTGGACCAATGCTGCCAGGAATTAAAATCATTCCTTATGGTGACATTGATGCATTAAAAAATGCTATTACAGAGAACACAGCGGGCTTTTTATTTGAACCGATTCAAGGTGAAGCTGGAATTGTAATGCCTCCAGAAGGATTCTTAAAGGAAGCTTATGCTATATGTAAGGAAAATAAGGTTTTGTATATCGCTGATGAAATACAAGCCGGACTTGCACGTAGTGGAAAAATGTTCGCTTGTGATTGGGAAGATGTAACTCCAGATGTTCTAATTCTCGGAAAAGCCTTAGGAGGAGGCGTATTTCCAATCTCCTGTGTCGTCGCTAATAAAGATATCTTGGGTGTATTTAACCCTGGATCACACGGTTCAACCTTTGGTGGAAATCCACTAGCTTGTGCAGTTTCCACAGCATCTTTAGAAGTACTAGAGGAAGAAAATTTGGCAGAACGCTCGTTAGAGCTTGGGAGCTATATGATGGCTGAACTCAATACAATTGATAATCCCAAAATAAAAGAAGTACGTGGTAAAGGTCTATTTATTGGTATGGAGTTAACAGAGGCCGCTCGCCCGTATTGTGAAGCGTTAAAAGAAAAGGGATTACTATGTAAAGAAACTCATGACAATGTAATACGCTTTGCTCCTCCACTTATTATTGATAAAACAGATCTCGATTGGGCTATTAGTCATATCCGTGAAGTGTTTAACGGTTAAGTACGAATTTTTATAATGTATACAGAAAGGCTGTCCCATAAGTCAAGCTAGACTTGTGAACAGCCTTTTTAATAGCTTTATTGCAGACTGCAGCAGTAATTCACAGCCACAGATGAAATAAATTACGTTTCTCACAATTCGTACAGATAGAAAGTAGTTTCAGTCAAATCCATGATAGTTATGGAGATGTCTTCTTGAGTCATGAAAATGGAAAACGTAGAAAGTTTGCTGACTGCCCTAACTTTCTGTAGTTTATCATTAACCTGCATCAAATTCATGATTTAAAATGGAATATAATTTTAAATCATAATGTATTCCGTTTACTTGCATGGCCATTCTCATTATTCCTTCAAAGGTCATTCCTACCTTTTCCATTACTCTTTCAGACGCAAGATTTTCTCGAAAACATCTTGCTTGGATACGTACTAAATTCATCTCTGTAAATCCATATGCTATCACTCTCATTGCAGCTTCTGTCATCATTCCTCTTCCCCAATAGTCTCTAGAAATGATATACGCTATTTCTGCCGTACGATGTTTTTTCTTCCATGATACAAAATTAATCGTTCCTATTAAATGATGTGTTTGTTTATCTTGAATTCCCCAGAAGACATAATTATTTCCTTTGTACTGATTTAATATTAGATTAAGAAATATATGGGTATCGGCCATCGATTGATGGGCATCCCAATTCACATATTTAGCTACTTCTTTATCGGAGCAATAAGCAAACATATCCGCAGCATCATCGATGGTAACCCTTCGTAATCGCATTCGCTCTGTTTCAAGTGTTGGAAAGTTATCTTTTGGAACTCGCATCACTTCTCCCCCATTCACCCTTGATTTTTCCTACGAAGATACTGTTTCTGATTATAGGTCAAGCTACGCCATATCCATTCTAATGGACCAAACCGAAAATGAATAAACCACCATTTACTATATATGATCTGTAAGAAATAAATGACAATAACCATAAGTACTCCAATTAATGGTGATATAGCTCCATATAGACCAAATCCAACCCCATAAAATAAGACAAAACATATGACAGATTGTGTAATATAATTGGTTAATGCCATTCTGCCTACATAAACTAATGGTTGGAGTATTGCAGCGCCCACCTTGGTTTGAGCTAACAGTGTAATCGATGTTAAATAAAATAGTGCTGAAAATGAGCCACCTATATTATCTTGAATCATCGAAAACCATGTCGGATTCCCAAACAAATAGGGAGCTAGCTTTAAGAGAATGAAGAGAATCAAGGAACTAAACCAAAGCCTTTTAATAATAGAATGATATTGCTTCGGTTTATGTAGCCAGCGTTTCCGTGCAATGTACATTCCAAATAGAAATAAAGGTAAAATGGTTGCAATCATTATGAAAAAAACAATTCCTCCATTACCATACATCCAATCTTGAAAGTTTTGATACCAAATGGCTTGAATAGTGGTACTTTGATAATTTTCAAGCGCTTGATTTATCATTACATCGTCATATTCATTAAGAAAATGCCTCGCATTATACAAAAATAGTGTTAACATACTAACACTTCCAACTAACAGAGTAACTCCCCAGCCAAGTAGCGTCCGATCTTTCACATCCAAGAATAAAAGTAAAAACAACCCAATTATTCCATACGACAATAAAATATCACCATGCCATATTAAAAACGCATGAATTATTCCAAATCCAATTAAAACCATGAGCCTGCGAATTAGAATCGGATAAAAGGCAATTCCTTTTACAAATAGCCCTTCCTTCATTAACTGAATGCCAAAGCCAAACAAAATTGAAAATAATGAATAGAAGCTTGCTTGAAAAAATATGTCGATAATACCTTGAACCGTATGATCCAAACTAGATGGCCACGCTACCCCTTCTCCTCCATACAAAAAATAAGGTGCACTGAAGGCGCCAATATTCACAATAAATATACCAAAAATAGCGAAGCCTCTAGCTGCATCAATCCAAACCAACCGATCTTTTTCACGAGTCGGTGTTGCCTTTATATCCATCATATACTCCCTTTCTGCTTCGTACCTCATATTATTCGATAAAAAACAAAACAATCCTGCTAAAGATCCTCAACAAAATAGAAGATTTTCATAAGCTAACAGTAAAGGAGGAGTCCAAATGCCAGCAAAAGTCGGAGCAGTCAAAGTAATTAATATATCTTCCTCCAGTATTTTTAATATTGGCGATGTGTATTCCATATCCCCAGACAGTACTGCCAAAACCTATGCTGGTGGAGGGTCTTTCAATACTGGAAGAGGTATTCGTGTAAACTTGGGGAATTCTAAAACCTATGTTTTTGATCCCGACAATTTTGATCAACCTATAATCTCGGAGGAATAAAGATGAATATCACTGTCCATCAATCCATTAGTATTTATATGATAAAAGTCGGTGCTATTACCAATTCTTCTGTATTGCAAATTGGAAGCACTGGCAGTCTACAAGCCCAATCCGATATATACAATACAGGCGGATTTACAGAAGCTGTTGAGGAGGCAGAAGCAATTAGTGAGACTACTCCTCTTGTACCTTTAGCCCCTTAATTCGCACATTTTTGTAGGTAATGCATAAACTAAGCATAGGCATTCGTCTACACTGTGCAAGGGGGGTTTATTTTCATGAACAATAATGATTGGTCAAAATATATTTATGATTTACATGAACATATGAAGCAGCAGGAGAATCTAATCCAAACATTAATGTCGAGAGTAAACCAATTGGAGGATAGTTTGCAAGCTGCTAAATCTAATAAGATTGAAAAGGTGGAATATCACTTCGACCAACTGAAGATTGAGCATTTAGACGGTACGCTTCATATCGGTTTATCCCCACAGGACTTAGCAAACCTTGAAGATACGGGTTTCCCAAACCAGCCTGACATACCAAATTATCAGCCACCACTTAAACAAACCTTACAATCAGAATTAGGAAATTATCTCCATGAAACCGGTCCCTCTATTATTCGTCAGCTCGCAAGAGAGCACAGTGTAAATTTAAACGATGGATATCCCTCCGTTCTTATACAAGATATAGAAAAACAGTTGCCTGGACGGATTGCCTTTCATGAAAATGAGGCAACACAAAATGGTAACCTTAAATCAAGAGAGGAATTGCATGCTTATATATCAGATAACATTAAAAGTGAAATTCAAAAATCGCTAGCTCATTTTATGCATACCAAAAAGAATAAAGGAGAATCATCATGAACATGGAAGTCCATAACTGGGGACTAAATGTTGAAAATGTTAATGTAGATAACGTATCTGCCTCATCCGTTTTTTTGATTGGGGACAACGATGAGATATGTCTTTCATCTTTTTTTGATACACCACCAGAGGCCTTTACTTTTGGAAATATTGTACCATTAGCCCCATAAGGAGAGAATAACTCGTGCAAAAACGAATCGCTCATGTATCCGATATGTTTACCAATTCTGTTTCCTTTAGTGGCGTTGTTTCAATTGGAGACACATTCAATGCCAATTTAAATTCCAAAGGGATTGCGGTACAAAAAGAGGGAGATTACTTCACAAAAGCAGATGAGGAATACTTTGAGGATTATCCGATTTTCACCAGAAAAGCAAACTGGCTGAAAGATGGGAAAACCGTAAATAAATCTACTTTTCATCACGACTGTTCTATTAATGTCCACCATGTTTCTTTAATTGGAGTTAGTAGTTCCTCCTTAATGCAAATCGGGAGCGTGGAAAATATAGCTGCAGATGCACGATTAAAGCATTTCCGAAAGCTCCAAGATTAAATAAGACACCAATCCTTGTTCCATCTCATAGACTGTTTTAAGAATACTATGATAGAAGGTGTTAGCATGCCCGCTATTGTTGGACCAGTAAAAATAATTAGTGTTGGCGGAGGTGTGGTTAACTTTGGTGATTCCTTTTATTTATCTCCAAAGGATACTGCAAAAACTAACGCTGGTTCTGGCTCACTTAATACAGGTGACTTCATCTGTACGAATAACGGCGTCAGTACAACCAATCCGTTTGACCCTGATTTAAACGATCAAAACATTACGGCAAACGCATAAACATTATGAAATAAGCTTGTGGAATCCTTAGTGGTTCTACAAGCTTATTATTGAGCCTTTGCTCCCACACTATATTTCGGCGGGAGTGTAAAGGATGGTTTCGTCTTTAAAAAGAGCCGTTTTAGTATGTCGCACCCCCTTGTACATAACAAAACAGAATTTTGCTTTACTCTACTATTAGCCTAGCTTTTTAATTCCTGTGGCACTTCAACAAGTTGATTTTTCGCAAAGAAATACAAATATGTTTCCTTTACAGGCTGTTTCCAAATCGTTTCAACAGCATATCGATAAAGCTTCATTTGCGTAAAATAACGGTGTAGCATTTTTTCCTTGACTTGCTCTGTCCATTCAGCATTAATGGCATCCGTTTTATAATCGATCATTATCCAACCATCTTCTTTTGGAATAAGACAATCGATTACCCCTTGTATTAGCACATTTTCTTCTGGTGCGTGCCATGTTGTATAAACTTCACTTGCTGGCAATGCAAGACTAAATGGTACCTCGCGATAGAATTTAGGTACACCCATGATAAATGCAGCAATCGGTGTATGATAAAATTGCTCAATTGCATGGATGTCAATCTGGCCTGCTTCTTGTCTTCCTATAATCTCTTTTTCTATCATTTTTTCAATTTCTTCCTCTATTTGCAAACCATTTAATACTCGTTTAATAGGTAAATGCTGCATGACTGTGTGCATTGCAGTTCCTTTTTCAGCTGAAATCATTGATTTTTCCTTTTGCATAAATACTGGTCGTTTAACAATCGGCTTTTGAAATGTAGCTACAAGCTGATCAGAACTATATTCATCCTTTATTTCCTGTTGCCTTTTAATTTCAGTTACTGTTTGTTTTGCCCTTGAGGTCGCAGCCTCTCGATAGGGATACGTAAATTGCAAACGTTGATCAACGATATATTTGAGTTCATTATCTGTTAAATCCAACGGCTTCCATTTAGAAATGTGCTCATATAATTGCACATCATTGTCCTTATTAGGTTCCGTATTATTGACCAGCTCACTTCCATGAATAATGGTCACATCCCAATGTGACGGATCATGCTCTATCGTTTCATTCGACATTTTTGAGGTATCGCCTAATCGTAACATTTCGCAGTCACGATGACGTAAGAGCGCTGGACCAACCCAATCCAGATAGGTTTTTGATTCGATGCGGAAGTACGAAGGAAGTACCCATTCATGATGCTCCCTTATTTTCTCCCATTTCTCTATTTTTTTCTCTAAAGATGGTACACTCCCTATCATGACAAGTTTTTCTTTTGCGCGAGTTAATGCAACATAAAGTACACGCATTTCCTCTGCGAGCTGCTCCCTCAATTTTTCACGCTTTAACGCTTGATAATACAGTGTTGGATAGCTAATTCGCTTAACTGGGTCGATGTATTTACTGGCAAAACCATAATCCTTATGCAATAAGTATTTCTGATTTAAATCCATCAAATTAAATTGTTTATCCATCCCCCCTAAAAGCACTACAGGGAATTCAAGTCCCTTACTTTTATGAATCGTCATAATACGTACAACGTCCTCTTGTTCACTCAGAGCCCTTGCTGCTCCAAGGTCATCCCCTCGTTCTTCCATTCGCTCGATAAAGCGTAGGAATCGAAATAATCCACGAAATGACGTTTTTTCATACGTTCGCGCTCGATCATAGAGAGCTCGGAGATTCGCCTGTCGTTGTCTGCCTCCTGGCATACCTCCAACAAAGTCGTAATACCCTGTTTCTCGAAAAATCTGCCAAATCAACTCAGATAAAGAACCTTGCCTAGATGCTAAACGGTATCTTTCCCGATTGTCAACAAAACGTTGAAGCCTTTTTGCAGTTTCATTTGTATGCTGCTTAACATAGTTTTTTAATGCATCATAAAACGAAAGATTCTTTCCTGCTAATCGAATTGCTGCCAATTCTTCTTCATTTAAACCAACTATTGGTGAACGTAATACTGACGCTAATGGGATGTCCTGTCTCGGATTATCAATCACTTTTAAAAGGCTAATCATTACCTTTATTTCAATTGCTTCAAAATAACCTGTTGATAATTCTGCATATACAGGAATACCTTGTTTTTTCAACTCATCTGTAATAGCCGGAGCCCATGTCATCGACCGAAGCAGAATGACAACATCCCGATATTGCATATCCCTTTGGGCGTTTGTTTCCTTATCAACCACTTGCAAAGGTGCTTGATCTGCTTGACCAATCCAATTTTTAATTTTTTTAGCATATACTCTAGCTTCAAGCTCTGCCTTTTCCAAATCTCGGAAGTCCACTTCCTCCATACTTTCTTCTTGTTCATCAATATGGCGATCTATAATTACCAACTCTGGATTTGGCTGACTATAAGGATATTCATCATACATTTTATTGCCATAAATTAGCTCCGCATTTTCATCATAGTTTATTTCACCAAGAGCTTCATCGATAATTTGTCGAAAGATATAATTCGTTCCAGTTAAAACTTGCTCTCTACTTCTAAAGTTTCTGGCTAAATCAATGCGTTTTCCCGAATTAGTATTAGCAGCAAATCGTTTATACTTACCAATAAACAAAGACGGCTCCGCATGTCGAAAACGGTAAATACTTTGCTTTACATCTCCTACCATAAATCGATTTCCCTTACCAATTTGATCACTTAATAAATGTAGAATGGTCTCTTGTACTAGGTTAGTATCCTGATATTCATCGATGAGTAATTCAGAAAATCGTCGTTGAAATCCAACTGCCACTTTTGATGGTGTTGGTGACTCGGTTGAATCATCTTCATTTAATAACTGTAAGCAATAATGTTCGAGGTCCGTGAAATCTACCATTGCTCGCTCCCGCTTCTCTTTTGTAAAGCGTTGTTTAAATTCCTTCACTAACTCCGTCAATTGTTTAATTACTGGCGCCATTTCACGCATATCTTCTAAATGACTAGCTAAATCTCTACTAAACCAGTCCTGCTTCATATCATTCCAACGTTTTTTATAGCTATTTCTTAGCTTTTGAACATGCTTTTTTTTCTCCTCATTTACTTCAACACGTTGACTCGATAGTTTTGAAAATGTGTAGTCTTTCATGAAATTATAAAGTTGATTCCAATCACCTTGAACTCGTTTAACTTCCTGCAACATAGCTATATCTTCTTCTATCGTATTCGCATACTGGTACGGTCCGTCATTTTCTTTTGTTATATTCATAGCAAGTAGCATTTCTTGCTGAATAGCTTCAAACTTCCCTTCCACCTCACGCTTAAGTATATTTAACCAATAAAGATCTATTTGCTCATCATTTTCTGATACATCATACGCATTTGCTAATTGATCTAGCCAGTGATCAGGCCAAGGATTCTGTACAGCAAACGAATAGAGAGAAAGGATTAAGTCTTCTACTTCAGCATCACTACGGTCACTCGAAAAACGATCTACGACTTGAAAAAATAATGCCTGGTCAGCGCCATCTGCACCATACCAATCCTCAAACAAATCATCCATTACCTCTTGTTTCATTAAATCTACTTCCATTTCATTAGCAATGCGAAATGAAGGATCAATATCTAATAAATATGCATATTGACGTACAACTTCAAGACAAAAGGAATGCAGTGTGGATATCGATGCCCGTTGTAGTAGGGATAATTGTTTCTTTAGATGTTGGGAAGATGGGTCTTCAGCCAAAGCCTTTTCAAGAGCTGCGCCAACTCGCTTACGCATTTCTTGGGCTGCAGCATTTGTAAAGGTTACTACGAGTAGAGAATCGATATCTACTGGGTTCTCTTTATTAAGGAGCTTCTGTATTATTCGTTCAACGAGTACAGCGGTCTTCCCTGAACCTGCTGCCGCTGCAACGAGTACATCGCTCCCACTGGTATATATTGCTTCCTCTTGTTCTTTTGTCCAGCTTACCATGAATCGCCCTCCTCCCTCTGAATACGGTTAAGGATATCTTCATCCTTTAAGTCGGTTAGCTTTCTGTAATCATTCGTTGCTATGGTTGAATCAAACTGACATACAGCATGGAATGGGCAATATGTACATGCAACTTGCTGCTTATGCTGATAAGGGTTTAAATCAACTCCCCCTGTAGTCATATCAATACCAGCTTTAGCCATAAGTCGATGCATATGATTTTGTAAACTAGCGAATGTTTGTTGATCTGCTATTTTGGAATAACTATAAAAGCCACCCTTTTTCTTTACACCTGCAGGAACAATTTGGCTAGCTCCAGAATCTAATGCAGTATCCATCCATTTCACAATTTCTTCGTCTGATAATAGTAATCCTTGCATTTTATATTTCTTAAACAATTCTTCCGCGATGGAGGCATCATCAAGTCTCCCTTTTCCTGTAATCATTGGATTATGGACATGGAAGTATAATACTCCTGCTGGTGTCGCTTGAACCCCTAGCCACTTTTCAGAGTGCGTTAACACCACATCTAAATACGTAAGCATTTGTAGAGCTAAACCATAATAAACTTCCATTAGGTTAAGTCCTTTGGCACTAGACTTATAATCTATAATTCGTAAAAATAGTTCATCATCCTTTATTGCTCTGTCGACACGATCAATTCTACCTCGTAGCATTAACTCAAAACCATTCTCCAACGTAATCGTTAATGGTGGCAGCTTCTGATTTTTACCAAAACCTAATTCTAACCCAACTGGAGAGAAATTACTTTGTCTTGCCTGCTCACTTAATACAAAAGCCGCTCGTGCGATAACTTCTTCCAGCTTTTGTTGAATGTATTTATAACGGTTAGAACTGTGTAGAATCTGATGCTGTAGTACTGGCGCTAAATGGCTTACAGCCTTAGACGCATAATTAGCTGCATCAGACTGGTTCAAGTGTGAAAAATCTCTACCTTCGCTTTGAACCCATTCTGTAATGGTTTTTAACGCTTCATGGAATAATTGCCCAATGTCTGGTGCATCTAACTTGTATGTTCTACGCTCTTCAAGTCCTAAACTGTATTTTGCAAAGTGCTGGTATGAACATCGATAATATGTCTCTAATCGAGAAACACTCGCCTTTACCTGTTTTGGATAAAGCTGTTCGATGGTTTCACTAGACAAGTCGGTAGGTTTATTTTGATAGAATAAACTTTGTAAAATTCGATACGTCGTATGATACTTCTTGTGATGCTCCATATACCAATTCAGTACATACCACCATATGCTCCTAACAGGGTAGCCTTTTTGATATCTAGCTAACTGAGCTGTTAAAGCAGCTCTTGTCTTCGTTGGTGTCGTTATAAATCGACCTGCATCTAATAATTCATCAGGATCCTGCAAAACCAAGTGGTCACTGGAGCTTGGAAATAGATCCTCCATACGCTTAATCAGCTGTGAAGGCATCTTTGCCTTTCCTTCATCATCACTTAAAGGATAACTAATCCACAATCTGTCTCTAGCTACCGTAAATGCTATATACATATAGAACCAATCATCAAGTAATTGGCGCTTGCTACTTTCTGCTAGCTTTAATCCATGACCAGCCAGCATTTCTCTTTCCTGTTCATTTATCAATCCATCAGTTGGTGGTTTCATTGGCCAAACGCCTTCATTTACACCGAGAAGGAAACCACATTTTATTCCACTGATTCGAGAACGATCGATAGAACCAACTATGACATGGTCCATACTTGGCGGAACATGAGCAAACGTTAACGTCTCGAAACCAGCTTCTAATGTTTTTCGAAACGTAGTTAGTGACATTTCCTCTTCTCCAGCCATCTCAACGATTTCATCAAACAATTGAATGACAGCATCCCATACCTGCTCTTGTTCCCTTCCTTTTTCAAGCTCTCCAACATTATCATAATCCGTACGTATTTCCTCTAATCGAACGGGAACTTGTAATTCCTCTAGTAATAAATAAATGGTTTCACATTTTTCCTGAACGGTTGAAGCGTCTCTCATTTGCGTATCGAAGTTTCCTAATGCCTGCGCCACTTGGTTACGATAATGATTTATTCTTGCTTGTGTATCTCTTTCCATATCTGTTTGCGCCATTTGGTCAAATCCTCGAAATCTTTGAAACACCCACTCTTCTTCTCCTAGCCAGCGCTCTCTTGATCTAATTCCATACTCTAGTACATAATTTTCTAATTCATCTATTGCGTCAGGGTTTAGCGGATATTCCTTATTTAAACTTGGAATAAAACCAGTTTTGAGTACGCGAAAAACAGCATCATATCGCCAATTTCCTTCTACCATATCTAATAAAGAACGAATCAATTCAATTAGCGCATGATTCTGCATGGTTCTTTTTTCATCAATAAAAACTGGAATGTCATAATCATTAAAGAGCGTTGCAATTAAATCATGGTACGTATCGGTTTGCCGAATAAACAGCGCAATATCACGATAACGATAGCCCTCTTCCCTAACAAGTCGAACAATCTCTTGAGCTGCTCCTTCTACTTCTGCTCGGGGATGGACTGCTTCTGCAATTTGCAGTGGAACTTGCCCATCATAGTGAGGGACAGGTCGGACATCAAAATTTTTTTCCAAATGTGCAAAGTAAGGCCGATCTCGAAATCTTCCATATTCAGGGTCAAGTTCAACGGTCTCTTCTATCATTACGTCATTCATTTCCGCAGTTTGCTTAAGTGCTTGGTAGGTTTCCGTTGTCTGGTAAAATAAATCCAATTCAGACACAGCGTCCCCCTCTGGCTGCTCCACAGTTAACGCGACAGTTACACGTTTGCATTTTTTCATAAGTGCTTCTACTACCATCATTTCTTTTGGTGTAAACCGATGAAACCCATCAACGTATATCTCTGCTTCATGTAATAATTGCGATTCTTTGATCTTATCAGCAAGTAATTGCAGTTGATCCTCGCCATCTATATATTTATCTTGCAAAGCAAATAGTAATTTTTCATAGATATATACTAAATCCTCAAGCTTATTCGCTAACGCCTCTTCCCCAGGCTCCTTATGTACGTATTGACCAATTTGTTCAATTTGCGCATGCAATAGCTCTGGTGTAATGGTATATCGCTTAAACTCCGTTATCATTGTTTCTAATTGATGTAAAAAACCTTGTTTTTCCATTGCTTTTTGGAAAACATGCCACTCATCTTGTTTTTCTTCTATAATTTTGCGTAGCATCATTTGAATACCAACCGTACTAATAAACTGCTTCGTCCCGCCTCCTGTTTCCTGCAGCACCCTCCAAGCCAGCCTTGAAAAGCTTGCTACTTGAGCACGAATACTCCCGCGAATATCTTTATCATTAAACAGTGTATACTCCTGTTGAAATGTCATTTGATCTGGAACGATATAGAATATAGGTGGACCTTGTGGTTCCTGAATTAATTTGGCTTTCATCTCATCCAATGAACGGCCGCTTTTCCCCGTTCCTGCTCGTCCAGTAATAAAACGGAGTCCCATAATGTTTCCCCCATTTCCTTCTCCAATTTAAAAAGCTCTCATCCTTTTATTTTACCAAAGATGAGAGCTACTACATAACTATTTGCCAAGGCTTAAACTTGCTTGAGAAAGCGGCCAATATTTCACATCTACTTTCCCTACAAGCTGTGTTTGTGAAATAAACCCAAACGATCTGCTGTCCAGACTATTATCACGATTATCGCCCATTACAAATAGTTTTCCTTCTGGAACCTCTGTTTTACCCGTAATTTCTTCTAAGGTAAAGTTTTCGGTGTATGGTTTTCCATTACTTGCCTGAACGAACTCACTTAAAAATCGTTCTTCTACATATTTTCCATTTATATATAAGTTATCGTCCTTATATTTTATTTCATCCCCAGGAACACCTATTACACGTTTTACATAGTCCTCCTGTTTATTAGCGTGAAACACGATGACATCAAAACGATCCACATCCGTTAGATCGTAGACGACTTTATTAACCATTAATAAGTTACCATCGTTTAATGTTGGCTGCATGGATTCTCCGTCTACAACATAACTAGCAAAAATCACAGAACGGAATACCATCGCAACTATGATCCCAAGCAATACAAGTGGAATCACTTTTCGATATTTTATTTTTTTCATGCCAAACCTTCCTCCAGAGTATGTTCTCTTTACATCATACCCTGGAGGACAGTGTCTTAACCCTTTTCAGAGCCTATTTCATCATTTTCAAGCGCCTTTTTCTGCAAACGCTTCTCGATATACTTACCAATAATCCAAAAAAGGACGATGCAACCTCCAACAATTATAGTCTTCACCGGATTTTTAGCAAATTCCATAATACTTGAGCCTACATAAGCAATGGAAAAGATCATCACCGATTTCCCCATAATTACAGCAAGAATAAACTGTTGCTTACTAATTTTCGACAAGCCTGAAACAACATTGATGACAGAGGATGGTGAAAAAGGAAAACACATTAATAAGAAAAGTGGTCCAAATCCATGTCGCTCCAACCAGGTTGTCACTTTCTTTACTTGTTTATTCCCTCGAATCGTTTTAAAAATTCGTTTATTACCAAGCTTGCGAATGACTAAAAATACTAAGACAGCGCCCAGTGCTGACCCTGCCCATGATAATAAAAAGCCTTCAAGCAACCCATATGCCGCTGCATTGGCAAATACAAATACAACCAATGGAAGAAAAGGGAGAAACGCTTCAATGAATGGCAACAATATCCCTGGTAGTGGCCCTAAATTCTCGTAATTATGAAGCAAGTGCATAATATATTCATCGAAATTGTCATTTTCAATCATTGTTTTCCAATCCGAAAGTTGGATGTCTAATAAATACATGTAGTAAAATCTCCTCAATATGTAAATGTCACTTTATCCTATTTTTAAGTCTATCTATTTTTATTTTAATGTAAACATCTAATTATGCATAGTCATATCCTTAATTTGCCACTTTCTTTTCATTTCTAATAGTTACCATTGATTAGTTTATTAATTTTTGCATATACTATGAACAAGAACAAACGTTCTTGTTAAGGAGGGAGATTGTCATGCGCTATCTAAACGAAGAAGAATTAACGATTGCTTCTCGCTTTCTGTTCCTATCGATGGCCATGGTCGTTATACAACAAGACATGCAACATTTCCAAAAAGGAGCGTTTAAAATCACAGAGCATTATATGGGACTTTTGAAAAGAATGGAGGCAGAAGCAGTCAATGAACGCAGAGTGTTACGAAGTACTATGCTTCATAAACAAATAAAGGTCGTTACATTAGAAAAAAATGATTCATTTTCTTCGTATTTATTCCTCTGCCGAGGTCGTGAGGAAAAACGGAATTATTTTAACCCTGCTATTCGAAAAAAAGTCCTAACTATTCTTGAGGAATTAATGGAAAAGGGGCAGTCCGATCAATATGCTTCTGCAAAAACCTAATACGATTATCTAAAAGATAGCGAAACTGCGCAGTTCGTTGAACCTGATTTAGCGCAGAACCATAGGAGATATCAAGAAATACACGCTTGCCATTCTTAAACAGGATTTCTGTACCATAATTAGCTGCTTTAAGAACTTGATCAATATGGGAGTGTGCAATCCATGAACATTTGGAGCTTGAAGGGGATGTAGTCGGGAAGAAATACATGCCACTAATTGGATCAATTGTGATTGGTGCTTTATGTGTAATTCCACAGATATCTTTGGTACCCTCTTGTCGACCTTTTAAACTTGCACCAAAAAACTTACAAGCATGATCGACAATTTTGCTAGGAGAAAAGCTGACTGGATATTCAGCTTCTTCTTCTAATACCATAGTAATGGGGTTATCTTTGGAATCACGTTGGGCAACAAGAGCAACAGTCAGTGGGGTGATTTCTGGTGTAGATGTATACAAATTCAACATTAAAATGCTCATCCTTTCCGAAGAAAAGAAAGTGGCTTATATATTAATTTATCAAAATTATAGAGAAAATGGAAGATAAAAACAATATCTTCACAAAATTCAACGATTGTTTTCTGCATCACCCTCATGTTTTAATTCATAATGCGATGGAGTGGTTTGCTCCTGTTTCTGAGATACATCAAACTCAGGATTTAACCATGTAAAAGTAGCAAGCTCCTTCTCTTCATCTTCGTATAAGTTCATCCCTTATCACCTCTTATCTCTATTCTCTCTCAATTTATACACAACCATACATTATTTGTTCAGTCTTATCCCACAACAAAAAAGAGGCTGGGACAAAACACAACTTCTTTACTCAAAATACGAATAATCATATTATCAATAGGAGTATCATCGCCGCACCGTGAAACTATATTCGTTTTCCGCGGGCACGGCCTCAGCTAACTTTGGTAAAGAAAAACACGTTAATACGTGGATCTTCGGACGCGTGCTGTTACCGCCGGAGTCTCGCTTATTTCAGGTGCTAAATGAATGATTCTGATCAAAAAACGAACGATAATTAATCAAAAATAATCATCGTTCGTTTTCGTTTTTAATTGTTTCTTCATTCTCTTGTCCCAGCCATTTTTTCTTCTCAATTTCGTGTATGCGATCTTAAATTTTTTCGTAATATCTTTCCTGTCGTATTTTTAGGTAATTCCTCAAGAAATTCAACAGTGGAAGGAATTTTATATTTTACTAGATAGGTAGCACAGTATTCCAATAACTCGTCCTCTGTTATAGAAGAATCATTAACCACAACGAAGCTGCATACAGCCTCTCCAGTTTGACTATCGGGAACACCGATAACAGCAACCTCGGAAACACCTGGATGGGCGTATAAAACCTCTTCCACTTCTCTTGGATATACATTATACCCACCCACAAGAATCATGTCTTTTTTCCTATCAACGATATAGAAGTACCCTTCATCATCCATTCGAGCCATATCTCCTGTATAAAGCCAACCATCCTTTAAAGCAATTGCCGATTCTTCCGGCATTTTATAATAGCCTAGCATAACGTTTGGTCCACGAACAACAAGTTCGCCTACTTCTCCCACCTGTACTTCTTCGCCAAACTCATCAACTACTTTGTTTTCCACGTGAAGGATACTTCTACCAATAGATCCTGGTTTGCGCGGACGATCCAATGGGTTAAAACAAGTTACTGGTGAGGCCTCAGATAACCCGTACCCTTCTGAAACCTTCACATGGAAGATCTCCTCAAAGGACTTTAAAAGAGCCACAGGCATAGATGCGCCGCCAGAAATACATAAACGAATCGTAGAAAAATGATCTACCATCTCTTTCCCACTTCGTACCAAGTAATTATACATTGTAGGTACACCAGCGAAAATCGTGGCTTGATATTGTTTACTAACTTGAAACACATCCGTAGGTGAAAATTTAGGCAAAATCAGTACTGTTCCACCATTCATTAATGGAGCGTTCAACGAAACCGTTAAACAAAAAACGTGAAACATAGGTAATGCAGCAATCACACGGTCTTGATTATTTATTGTTAAATAATCTGCTGTATCTTTTGCATTAGAATATAAGTTTTTATGTGAGAGCATCGCTCCCTTAGGTGTTCCTGTCGTTCCAGAGGTATATAGGATAATAGCCAAATCCTCTTGATCCAAAGAAGGGTCTATAAAGCTTGTTTCTCCAAGAGCTAAAATTTCAGTAAATGCTTTTGTTTTTTCTTGAAGAAAGAGTGGTGATGATACGTTTTTCTCGGAGTCGCAGACTATGTAATGATTAATCGCAGGTAATTGATCATCGATTGCATGAAACTTTTCCAATAATACATCCATTGTAATAACAGCCTTGACATCTCCATTCTTCACTATATATGTCATTTCACTTGATGTATATAAAGGATTAATTGGAATAATAACTAGACCAAGTCGTAACGCGCCATACAGACCAATGACATAATAAGGACTATTACCAACAACTAAGGCAACATGATCTCCTTTCTTGTATCCTAAGGATGCTAGGCCAGAGGCAAATAGCGAAACAGCATGATTCAGTTCAAAATAAGACGTTTCTTTATGTTGAAACACATATGCCGTCTTGTCAGGATACTTTTTTGCAGTAACAGCTAATTGTTCACTTAAATTCACTGCTAATCCTCCTCATGCATAATGAATGAATAATCATTCATTATGCAGCATTTTTTAATAGAAGAATACTTCCCATTACTTTGGCTATTCCTCTATCTTCAAAAACATATGAATTATTTTACTATTTTAGTATAAATTACGATTTTTATCATTTCAAGTGCAAGCGTTAACAAATTGTGAGAAATTCAAATTCTATTCCTTCACAGTAAGGAGATCACTGTGTTAAAAGCAAATTAGGCCAAAAAAAAGACATCCTTAGTTGGATTTCTTTTTTTCTCTATAAAACGAATAGACAAAGTAGATAGATAGTAATGGAGCCGTCGCCCCTGCGGAAGCAGCAACTGCTGAAGATCCCGCTAGGAGCGAGTTTGATTCCTGTAAAAGCTGCAGCTGTCCGTGAAAAGATGACGGCTCTAATTGAACTTCTAAAAAGCCCTAGGCTTAACAATTATCTTCATTTAATAAATTAAATTAATAAAATCATCTTTAGAAATTTTTCCTAAGTAATGAGATACATCAACATTTGCCAATGCTTCTTCCAGAGCTTGGCGATTATGACGAACACCTACTAACTTTTCTTCCATGACTTTTATTTCACCAATACCAAAGAAATCCCCATAAATTTTACAATTTCCAATGACACCTTTTTTAACATCTAGTCGCACATCAACAAGACCAGCAGGGAATTTATGTGATGCTTGAATGTTGAAGGATGGTGATTTCCCATAGTTCCATTCCCAATTTTGATAGCGCTCACGCGATATTTGATGGACATTTTCCCAATCTTCCTCAGTTAACTCATAGCGCGGAACATCAGCAACATCCTCTACGTCGAATACATGTCGCAGAATAATCTCTTTAAATTCATCAACGGTAATTTTTTTCTCAAGAAATTCTGAAATGTTAGCAACACGACTACGGATTGACTTAATTCCCTTTGACTCAATCTTTTCTTTTTTAACTTTTAATGCAGAAACAACATTTTCTATTTCAGAATCCAGCATAAGTGTACCATGGCTGAACATTTTCCCTTTGGTTGAATACATGGCATTCCCTGAAATTTTCCGACCTTCTACAGTAAGGTCATTTCTCCCTTGTAGTTCAGCTGGCACACCAAGTTTATTTAAAGCATCAACCACTGGTTGTGTAAATTTAGCAAAATTTTGAAAGCTATTTCCATCATCTTTCGTTATGAAGCTAAAGTTTAAGTTACCTTCATCATGGTATACTGCTCCGCCACCTGATAATCTACGGACGACTTTAATGCCGTTATCATCTACATATTGTGTATTTATTTCTTCGATCGTATTTTGATTCCGACCGATAATAATAGATGGAGCATTCACATAAAATAGTAAATATGTATCTTTCTCACCAAAATTTTGCAATACATATTCTTCAAGTGCAAGATTAATTGATGGGTCTGTAATCCCTTTATTGTCAATAAACTTCATCGTTTATACTCCCTTCAACATAAAAATAGGTATTTGGTATAGCTTTAGTTTAATGTAAATAAGAGTAGTAATCAAAAAATAAACCTAGCGCTCCCAAACCAAACCTTCTTTTGCAATTTGTATTACACCTTGATAAATCTGTTCCGCCTCTTCTTTTAATTGATTCTTATCACCGTACTGAGGCAAATGACTTAAAATTAGCTGTTTAACATTAGCTTGTTGTGCAATTGATGCTCCTTCACTACTAGTCATATGCCCTACATTTGTCCCATCTTGTTCCGCATAAAGATTGCAATCTGTAATCAAAAGATCTGCATTCTTCGCAAAATCAATCCAGTCTATATGATAACTAGTGTCTGCTGTATATACAATAACATGTTGACCATCTGTAATACGCATTCCATAACAAGGGACTGGGTGCTTCGTTTTTAGAAAAGTAATGGTAAACGGTCCTACGCTTAAAGGCAATGCTGGGTCATATTCTATTCCCTTTGTAAATGAATGTGTCAATGAATCAAATGCGTCTCTATCCTCTGTATGTGCAAAAATGGGTAATACACGGCCTACTCCTGTTATATAATAGTTGACCAATCTTGCATACTGTAGAACTCCAATATCAGCGATATGGTCGTAATGATAATGAGACAATAGGACAACGTCCAAATCTGAAATTGCTTTAAACTGTTGCAATTTTGATAAAGCTCCACTACCCATATCTAGCACCATGCTATAACCTCTCGTTTCTAGTAAATAGCATGAAGTTGCTCCATTTGGCGCAGGATACCCACCCCAGCAGCCAATAACAGTAAATTTCATAAGCATACACTCCTATTTTTTATTTTGTTGTAACACAGTATTGACTAATTGAATACTGTTATATTACAATGAGTTTAATTCAATCAAGAGGAGGAATCACATGATAAACGTCATGGAGTTTTTTAGAAATCTACCTAAGAAAAAGTGTAGTAAATGTGGTCATGAAATGGTTGAGAAAGCAGATTGCTACGGTAATTTATGTGACGATTGTGATCATCCAGCTAGATAATGTTATCATTTAATTCTTGATAAAGAAATAATCTTTGTAAGTGCTATTTCCATCAGTGGGGGTTTTGCCTTCACCCCCACGTATTATTTACGATACCGTCGACCTTTGTAATGTGGATAAATCAAAATCACCAGAAACCAACAGCTTTAACCTACCATAAAGTGAGTTTTTATTGCCAAGCTATAAGCTCTCTAGCCCCCAGCCAGAGGTTTTCTCCTTAAAACAAAAGCACAAGCGCCTGATTAGAAGCCTAGCGACTGGAGCGAGTCAACGGAGATAGAGCTTGCGAGCCGATGTTGACTTAGATTAGGGCGGTTCGTGAAGTCGCGTAGTTTCTAGGCGCTGGAGCTGGACGAGGCTCAACACGCCCATCTTTATCCACTTGGGCAAATTTTATAATTTCCTAGACTAAAAAAGCCGAATAGAATTTCAGCTTCTATCCGGCCCACTGTATATATGATTACTGTAAGAATGATATGACATCTTGTGCGGTTTGCTCACCTTGTTCAATACAATCGGGAATACCAGCCCCATCAAAGGAACATCCTGTTAAAAACACTCCTGGTACATGTTTATTAGCCTCATTACGCACTTCAGAAAGACGCTCCAAATGTCCTACAGTATATTGCGGTCGTGAATTCTTCCATCGAGTAATGACGCGAAACTCTGGCTTTGCTTTAATTTTCATGGTCTTATTTAAATCATTTAAAACAACATCCGTCAATTCATCGTCAGATAAGTCGACTACAGACTCGTCATTTGGTCTCCCTACATAGCACCGTAGTAAGATCTTTCCTTTAGGTGTCGTTGTTGGCCATTTCTTATGCGTCCATGTACAAGCTGTGATTTGATAATCGCTGCTTCTTGACACTAGAAAGCCTGTACCATTAATATCCTTTTTAATAGCTGACTGATCGAATGCTAAAACAACATTTGCTGTAGATGTAGATGGAACAGTAGTAAATGGTTTAAAGAAATCATACTGGCTAAAAATTTTTGGTATTGTAAAATGCGGTGTAGCCATGATGATTGCATCAGCTTTATACACATTTCCATTGCTTAGTAACAAATGGTACCCATGCTCCTTTTTTTCCACATGATCAACAGATGTTTGCAAGGAGATGATGTCGTCGTCAAGTACTTCTTCCAAACGATTCACAAGTGTTTCCAATCCATTTGTAAAGGAAAAGAATACGCCTTCTGGATTTTTCTTTTTACGCTTATCCGCCTTTGGCATCGTTTTCTGCAAGCCCTTTATTACACTACCATATTTTTGCTCCAATTGATAAAAGTTCGGATAGGTTGCCTTTAAACTCATTTGGTCAATATCCCCAGAGTGAATTCCAGATAATAATGCCTCAATTTGATTTACTAATAACTCATTTCCAAATCGACGGCGGAAAAAAGCACCTAGTGATTGATCGTCCTTTTGTTTCCCTTTAGGCAATACCAAATCAAATAACGCGCGAGCCTTACCCTTTGGTGAAATTAACTTAGAAGTGAGTAACGGTCCGATATCCTTTGGAACTCCCATAAACGTTCCTTTAGGCATCTTATGTAATCTATCATTAACCAATATATAGGATTGTCCTGTTGCATTACGGACGATTTGCTCTTGTAACCCTAATTCTTCCACAAGTTTAACAGCAGGCTGTTTTCTGACAAGAAGTGAATCCGGACCTTGTTCAATCGTAAACCCATCACGTCTCAAGGTTTTTATTTTTCCACCTAAGCGGCTATTTGCTTCAATTAGCTTAATCTCATAGGGTAGATTTTTTGCTTTTATCTCTTTTTGTAAATAGTAGGCAGCAGATAAGCCTGTTATTCCGCCACCCACAATTGCAATCGTCTTGGTTGGCTTCATTGTACTTCACGCTTTACTTTTTTCAAAACAACTTCAGACAATGTACGAATGAACTGGGGATGAACATTCGGCATTTCCGGACGATAGTATGTTGCTCCTAGCTCGTCACAAACTACTTTGCATTCATAATCATTATCAAATAGTACTTCTAAATGATCCGCAATAAAGCCGACAGGCGCATAGACAAATGTACGATATCCCTTTTGCTCATAAAGATCTCTTGTTAGATCTTGTACATCAGGTCCAAGCCAAGGATCAGGAGTATTCCCTTCACTTTGCCAACCAATTTCATAATTACGAATACCCGTTTCTTTAGCAATTAACTTCGCTGTTTCTTCTAACTGTTGTGGGTATGGGTCACCATTTTGCAAGATTTTTTCTGGCAGGCTATGTGCTGAAACAATTAGGACTGCTTTTTCACGCTCATCCTCTGTCATTTTATCGTAGACAGCAGATATTTGATCTGCCCAATACTTAATAAATCCTGGCTCGTCATACCAGCTTTCTACAGAAGTAATGGATGTCACGCCATGCTTAGCAGCTTCATCATTCGCTCGTTGATTATAAGATTTAACACTAAAGGTAGAATAGTGAGGAGCTAATACAATGGAAACAGCTTCCTCAATACCATCATTTGCCATTTGCTGTACAGCATCCTCAATGAATGGTTCGATATGCTTTAGACCGATGTAAGCTTTAAATTCAACTTCATCCTGTAAAGCATTTAAATTTTCTTCTAATGCCGCTGCTTGCTGCTCTGTTATTTTTGCTAATGGAGAAATTCCGCCAATTGCTTTGTAACGATCTTTTAAATCCTGTAATGCAGCTTCATCTGGTTTTCTCCCATGGCGAATATGCGTGTAATAACGTTCGATATCCTCCTCTTTATAAGGTGTTCCATAAGCCATTACTAATAATCCCAATTTTTGTTTTCCCATTACCAAGCACCTCTTCATTTAGATTTCTTGCTTAAAGATTATTTGTTCTTTCCTGTATATTCATGAATAAAGGCCGTCAGTTTTTCTAATGTAGCCGGTTTGATATCCGGCGTAACCCCGTGACCAAGGTTAAATACATGATTGCCATCTGCAAGGCCTTCATCCAGAATAGTTTTGGTTTTCGTTTTAATCATTTCCCAATTCGTTAGTAGAATCGTTGGATCAAGATTTCCTTGGACTACTTTGGTTACCCCGATTTGTCTAGCTTCAGCAATTGAGGTACGCCAATCCAAACCAATAACATCCACCGGCAAGTCATTCCATTCAAGTAATAAGTGCCGTGCACCAACCCCAAAAATGATTAGTGGTACTTGATGCTTTCTCAACTCGGAGAAAATACGCGTCATTACTGGTTTTATAAACACACGATAATCAGCAGCATTTAAGTTACCTACCCAGGAATCGAAGATTTGAATAACTCGAGCTCCCGCTTCAACCTGGGCATCCACATACGCTATCACCATATCTGATAGTTTGTCCATTAAAGCAAACCATGCATCTGCTTGCTGATACATGAATGCTTTCGTTTTATTGTAATTTTTAGAAGGTCCGCCTTCGATCATATAACTAGCTAACGTAAACGGGGCACCGCTAAATCCAATTAAAGGCACATCTAGCTGCTCTTCCGTCAATAGGCGAATTGTGTCCAACACGTATGGAACATCTGCTTTCGGATTAATTGCACCAAGCTTTTCTACATCATGAAAAGATGTAATTGGATTATGAATAACTGGACCAATTCCCGATTTAATTTCAACATCGACGCCAATAGCAGGTAATGGCGACATAATATCTTTATATAAAATCGCAGCATCCACGCCATAATTTTCAACGGGCAATCTAGTAACATAGGCACATAATTCTGGTTGATGCGTAATTTCAAATAATGAATACTTCTCCTTTAGAGCCCTGTATTCTGGTTGGGATCTCCCCGCCTGACGCATAAACCAAGCTGGTGTATAATCGGTAACTTCCCCCTTATATGCGCGAATTATCGTATCATTTATTTTCTTTGACATACCATCCATCCTTTTCACGTACTTCATTAGCCACTAATAACTATATCGATTAATAGTAAACCTGTATAGTAATGCTTACTGATTGTCATGAATTTGTCTAAATTACCACGTTAATTGTACTGATTTAGAGCGTTTACCTTCTACTTTTGTTAATGGGTTATAAGGAACAATATAATACCTTTTCGATCTAAATAATGCGTCATCGATCGTAAATTCTGTAACACCTTCAACTTCGCCAATTCGCTCATCTATGCCAGCTTTATCACGGTAAATTCGATAGATGACACGTTTATCCGTAGACCCCTCCCATGTCAGCTTACCCCTTACTAGTGATATACTCCCAAAGGAATAACTAGCTTGTAAATTCTTGATTTCAGGGAGGACTATCGGCTTCGGAACAGCTGTAACCTTTTCTGGTTTTGTAAATGACTGGACAAGTGAATCCTGTTTATCCAACTCCGTTAAAATGCTTTTTACAAGCCTTGTTGGGTATTCACTACCACCAGTTAAGTAATGCTCCTTATCCGATTTATCATATCCCATCCATAATGCCATGACGTATTCTGGTGTATAACCGGCAAACCACGCATCTTTTGTCTTTCCTTTGACTTGCAAATGTTGTGTCGACCCTGTCTTTCCAGCTAATGCTTTAGAAAAATCTCCAGCACTTGCAGTTCCACTGGCCACTGTTTCTATAAGCATCTCCGTCATGTTCCAGGCAACCTGGGAATCAAACACTTTCGTAGACTTTGGCTTAGCATGGAATAATAGCTTTTGATTACGATTATAGATACGGTCTATCGCATTCGATTCGATCACTTTTCCTTTCCGTGGAAAAACGCTATAGCTTTCCATTAGCTCAATGGGGGTTATTCCCTCCGTCAGTCCTCCTAAGGCAATTGCAAGTCCTTCATCCTTTATAGAAAGGTTTAGTTTGCTTAAATATTGCTTAGCATTTGTGATGCCAATCTCATTTAAAAGCCAAACAGCCGGTGCATTTTTTGAGTGAATGACTGCATCATAAATAGAAACAGCTCCTTCATAATTATCGTCATAATTTTTGGCCGTATAACCATCATAATCAATTTCTTGATCTGGTATAAGTGTATAAGGCTGAAATTTTTCTTTTTGCATCATAGCTGGTCCATATACTGCAATAGGCTTCATCGTCGAACCTGGTTGTCTTGATACTGTAGCACGGTTCAGGTCACCTAGTTGATAATCTCTACCTCCGATAATGGATACGATCTTTCCGGTTTTCTGCTCCATCATAGCAAAGGCTCCTTGTGTACCAGCAGTATTACCTGGGAAATAATTCTCGTTTTTAAACTGATCATATGCTACTTTTTGTGCAGTATCATTCATATTTACAATAATTCGATAGCCTCCGCGCTTCAGTTCTTCCAATGATAGATCATGCTCAGCTGCGGCTTCTTTCATGACAAAGTCAACATAGCTCGCAGCCCATGGTTTTGGATCCCATTTATTCACATCTAACCCAAGAGATCTCTGTTCCTCTTTAACGCGCTGTTCTGTAGTAATTACACCTGCATCCTCCATCGATCTTAAAACAGTATTACGTCTATCCTTAGCCTTGTCAGGGTGGTTTATTGGAGAATACCCATTTGGTGCCTTAGCAAGCCCTGCCAGCAAAGCTCCTTCGGCAATCGTTAATTCTTCAATTGGTTTGGAAAAGTAATAATTTGCAGCAGTTGCTACACCATATACCCCTTGTCCAAAATAAATTTCATTTAAGTACAATTCAAGAATGCGTTCCTTAGGAAGTGTTTGTTCTAGGTAAACAGCTGCCATCACTTCTTTCGTCTTACGTAACCATGTTTTATCATTCGTGAGAAACAGGTTCTTAGCAAGCTGTTGTGTGATGGTGCTAGCTCCTTCCACTTTACTCATTGCAATAATATCTTTGTATATCGCCCGAAACACAGAACGGAAATCGACACCAGCATGACCATAAAACCGCTTATCTTCAATCGAAATAAACGCCTCTTGAACATGCTTTGGGATATCAGCAAGTGAAGCAAGGGTGCGGTTCTCATTGTATAATCGACCTATGATTTCTCCATCCTCAGTTTCAATCGTAGTTGTAGCATTTAATAAAAATTTCTCATCATCAACTACTAGCCTACCTGCAAATACAATGGCAGCAAAACTTAAGAATCCAATAAAAATAATAAATAGACAGCTATAAAGTATTACCTTTAATTTACGAACAAGGTGGGAACGCTTGGACTTCCTTCTTTCTATTCTGCTCATTTGTTCACCTCTACACATTCACACCTACATTATACGACACAAATCTACAATCTTAAAGTTTTATACTTCATATTAATTAATAATTATTTCAAATAGATTCTAAAGAAAGATTTATGTGAATGCAAACAAAAAACAACCCCTATAGCAAAGCAGAGTTTGTTTTAATCACGATTAAAGATTAACTGATTTGTTAGATAACCATTATTTATAATTTCTTCTAAAATTTTCTCCTTCACTGATTCTTCTACTTTATATTCTGTCCAAACATTTATCTCAAGCTCTTTAGCTTGTAGTGATATTAGTTCAACAGAAATCTTAGCTTTGGAAAGATGCATGTCGAAATGGCAGTTACATCAGCTTGTGCTGCTTGAGTTATTTTCTCAATATCGTATGCATCACTAATTTTTTTGTCGGCGATATTCTCACCAACATAAAACAATAATTCAGGTTCACTGACCTCATATGCAGTAGCATGATACGCTCCATGCATCACATCAAAAGAAAGTTCTTTAATAAGGAAGTTGCTATCGTATTTAGCTTCTAAATAATCCCTAAAACTAGCTTTGGCATTGGCCATCCCCCATGGTGTTCCATGAGCAACAAAAAAAATAAGACATATAGATAAAACCAAAAGAATGGGGACCGTAATTAACACGTTTTTAGAAAGTTTCATAGTGCTTCCACCTTTCCTAGTGTATAGCATAGCATATTTTCTAAATTGACAAATATTTATTTTTCCACGTGTAAGATTTAATAAGAAAAGATATTGACTAACTAGTATCTGTATAGGGTATGATGACTATAAGAGCATTCAAGAAAGGGGAAATATAATGAAAGCTTTTATGACTAATGGAACTGCAGATTTTCTAAAGAAGCTTGAAGAAAAACATACGGATAAACAACTTTGGATCATGAGTTCAAATTCAGGATCACTTGCCTATTATGAAGATGAAAAGAAAAGCATATTTGCATCAGGAAGAGAATACGACATTCTAATCCACAAAGGAAATTTACAGGAAGAGGGATATGTCGTTATGAATAATATTCCAGTAACGGAAGAGGGGCAGCCAGTATTCGAGGATCGTTTTAAAAAACGTAAACACGAAGTAGACATGATGCCTGGCTTTCAAGCATTCCGGTTGTTAAAGCCCAAAAAAGGGAATACGTACGTTGTATTCACACAATGGAAGTCAGTACAAGATTTTGAAAACTGGAAAAACTCGGATCAGTTTAAGCAATCCCATAAAGGACAATCAACAAAACCACCGGCTTATTTCGCAGATAGACCATTCCTTACTACGTATCATATGTTAAGTGACGAATAAGGATATACTAAACTGGGGAGGTCTCAGAAGATGACATTTTCAACACAGTTGGAATAAAATACCTTTCTATGGACAGTTATTCAGCATCCTCGTGAGGTCACGAATTCCGGGGATTTTTACACGATTGCCTTTCCCATAGTAGGTTGGGCATATTCTATGCCCATATGAACACTTGTAGATTCCCTCGTTATAATCCGTAATTAATGGAACTTCCTCTATGTTGTCTTTGCTTAGATACCTTTGATATTCACAACCATTATTGGGGATAAACAAAACACCTAATGATGGAAGTTTCACTTTATACAGTAATTTTCAAGAATAGTCGTTTCTGAATCCGCAGCGAATATACACTGCTTTTGTCGATACGGACCTTTCTCTAAAATTTATAGCACATATTCTATGTACCACAAGGGTGACCTAAAAGCCTTTAAACCAATCGAACATTTACTGGCAGCCGCCCCACTTACCTATATTGAGATTTCACCTTATTACTTGAAGTGGGGGATTACTGCCAGCTATATGTGGAATACAGCCTCTTTCTAAACCATAAGAAAAACGGAGCAAAATTCGCTCAGTCCTTATCACTAAATGCTCAGATTTACGCTTCCTCTAGTAGCTATTATGGAATAATAGCT
>NZ_CANMAB010000044.1:0-30570 GCF_947495635.1 uncultured Virgibacillus sp.
CATTCAATGAAATGGTGCTTGATTAATTCTAAGAAAACAAGAGTATTTTGAAGATAATTAAAGTATATAGAGGGAGGTTATATACGACGATGGAGAAATTATTGAAGCAGGTTAAGCTATTAAGTGAGAAAGAACCAAAAACAATTGAGCAAATGGCATTAAAATTATCAGAAGAGGCTGGAGAAACCTCGCAAGCAGTATTATCTTATTTAAAAGCCAACGGAAGTGAGTATAAACAATTAGGTATTGATGATGTAAAAGAAGAATGTATAGATGTCATTCTTGTATCTTTAGCTTTGTTTTATAAAGTAGCTGAAAGTGAAGATGAATTACAAGAATTTATAACAAGAAAAATAGCCAAATGGCAGAGTAAAATGTAAAGAACAAAGAGATGTATTGAATTAAACCTGTAATCTAAAACAAATAATTCATAAATATTTAAATACTTCTCCAACTAAATGTAGCTTTAGTTAAAGAATAATAAGCTAATTTGCAACCGTGCTTCTATTATTGTTAACCATTATAAGAGCCACATTAGTTAAATACGGAGAAATTAGCAGTAAATAAATCGAAGCTTCTCAATTAACAAGAAGATAGGTGTACAAGGTCATACTATTAAATGGAGGAGTTAGTAAATGATATTAGTGAGTTCTTGTTAGGACTAAAGGTAAGATATACGCATAGTTTAGATCACAAGCTTAGTAAATTAATAGAAGAGAATAAGGCAATACCTGTATGCCCGGAATTGCTTGGTGGTTTCTCAACCCCTAGAGAACCTGCTGAAATAATAGGTGGTAATGGGGAAGATGTATTGGATGGGAAAGCTAAAGTAGTCGAGAAATCAGGTAGAGATGTTACAGAACTATACATAAAAGGAGCCTACTCGACTTTAAAAAAAGCTAAGGCTGTTAATGCAACAGTGGTTGTTCTTAAGGAGTATAGTCCTTCCTGTGGAAATTCCATGATTTATAATGGTGAATTTATGGGGGAGAAAATCACTGGAAATGGAGTTACTACTGCCTTACTAAAAAGAAATGGCTTACGAGTAATCTCAGAAGAACAGCTTGCCGAGTATTATGATGAGATAATATAGCGAATGCTTCTTCAATTAACGAGCGCATAACACCAATAAGGAGTAAAGTGTTCTAAATTGGTATTGTAAATTGCCATGAAGGTAAATTTCTATTATGTTACTGTACAGGAATGCTGATGCCGGAACACATCGAAAACGTTAATTAACAGGTTGTCTCTAAGTAAAACCAAGCAAATTTAGATATCCTGAGGTAGGTGTTTACATTGGAAGAGATAGTTATCATTTGTTCAGGAAGTTCAGGTGGTCATGCAAAGCTAATTATTGATGCTTTAGAAAAAGCTAATAGGAAGATTAAAGGAATAATAGATAACCAGCGGCAACCAGGTGAGAGGATATATGGTTATGAAGTATTAGGTGATGAAGAATATGTAAAGCGAAATAGCATAGATACAGGAATCGTTGGAATAGGTGATAACTGGAAAAGAAAACAAGCTGTAAAAAGAGTTAAAGAAATAAACCCATTTTTTAAGTTTACAGTAGTCATACATCCTTATACCTCTATAGCTAGAGGTGTTACTATAGGTGAAGGAACTGTTGTAATGGCGGGAGCTATTATTAATAGTGACGCTCAGATTGGAGAACATTGTATTGTAAATACTAAAAGTTCAATAGCTCATGATTGTGAGATAGGAGATTATGTATCCATTTCTCCAAGCGCAACCTTAGGGGGTAATGTATTAGTAGGAGTTGGATCAACCGTAGCAATGGGAGCTAATGTTATCCATGCTGTAACAATCGGTCAACATACTGTGATAGGAGCAGGATCGACTGTATTGGATGATATTGAAGATTATAAGGTAGCTTATGGAACTCCTGCTAAAGCTGTTAAGGTAAGAAAAGAATTTGATAAATATCTATAAAAATATCTTTAGCATATAAACAATTCATTTCATCTCTGATATATCGAATAGGCAGTGAACATAAAAAGTTGTTTATCCCTATTACCTTAAGAAAGAGAATATTTACTCATCGCCTCTCTTTTGTAGTAGGTATGTTAAAACAGTGTAAGTAAGCATACATATGCTTCATACTTACACTGTTTTTTAAGCTGTTAGACAAATGGTTTGTTTTTTAGTAATACGAAAAAATAATGCTAAGACAACTGCATTGTTGTTATACACGTGTTGTCGCCTTCAAAGGTGGAAATTTCTGATTCTGTTGTTTTTCCATCATATTCCATTTTAACTTGAAATGTTTTATCTCTTGGTAACCATAAATCAATAAACCCATTTTTTAATGATGTCATGGTTTCATCAACAACCACATTACCTTCTTCATCTTGAATATACACATCAAATTCTTTTTCCACCAACTCTCCTTGACATCCGGTTAGACTATGGTTGGTACAAGGGTGTGTGGTATTAATAAACGGTGCAATGGAAACGAAAAATTCATCTTCTGGAAGATTATAAGTCGTCTCTTTATTACCACTATCCGTAACAATAAGCTCTTCGGAAGTAATGGATGCAGACACATCATCGGTACTACCAACACTATAATTATGTACCATTTCTTTTACATCTTTTCCTTCTTTTTCATTCGAAGCACTGTTATCACAGGCTACTACGATGAAGATAAGTACGAAGCCAATCACTGCAAGAATGCCTTTTTTCATATATCATTCAACTCCTATTTTAATAGTATAAAATGTAATTTGATAGTATTTTACCATATGTAGACAAACGATATGTAATAGATAAGAAAGGCACATATCAATTTGTCCGCCTTTTAAAAACCAGTAAAACCAAACCATCCGGCTAAAAAGGAGGTTAATTTGGTCATCCAATTAAAGAATAGTGCAACTCCCATAAAAATCATAATGTATCCGCCAATTTGTATTAATTTTTGATTGTGTTTTTTAATCCACTTTATTTTACCAACAAAGAATGCCAACAAAAGAAATGGAATGGAGAAACCTGATACATAACTAATCATCATTACCATACCAACATCAGGATTAGTTGCAGCTAATGATAATACGATAGCTAATATGGGACCAGTACACGGTGTCCAGCCTAAAGAGAATGCCATTCCTATAAGATACGACCCAAAATAACCTCCTGGACGATTTTTGAATGAGATTTTTTTATCCTTCATGAGAATTTTAAAATTAAATATTCCTACAATCACTAGCCCAAAGAAAATAATTAAAACGGCACCAATTTGTCTAATGATATCCTGGTATGTCAACAAAAATTCGGATATATATGATGTGGTAAAACCAATCATTATAAAAATACTTGAGAATCCTAGTAAAAACAGAATGGTATGTAAGAGTGCTTTTTTATTTATTTTTTTATTTTCTTCTTTTATTTCACTTACGCTCATCCCAGTAATATATGATAAAAATGCTGGGTAAAGTGGTAATACACAAGGTGAAATAAAAGAGAGAAACCCCGCACCAAAAGCTAGGAATATATTTATTTCGTTCAAAACTACTTATCCCCCTTTTGTTTAGAGACTTATTTCTGAGGAAGTATTTCTTGTAAATATCCATCAAGTTTTTCTAATGTCAACGCACCATTTATTATTCTTTCTATCTTTCCATCAGGGTTTATAAAAAAGCTACTTGGAATAGGTCCTACTTTATATAGATCCATTACTTCTCCTGTTTTATCATGAGGAATCGGAAACGTTAAATCATATTTATCAATAAAACTGTCAACAGCTAATTCTGTATTATCTAAACTAACGGCGATAATTTCAATTCCTTTATCTTTATATTTGGGATAAAGTGCTTGCATGTAAGGCATTTCTTCTTCACAGGGTTTACACCAGGTTCCCCAAAAGTTTAACATGACACCTTTTCCTTCAAAATCACTAAGTTGAATCATTTCTTCTTTATTATTCTTATTTATTTGTTTTAATTTAAAGTCGGGTGCATCATCACCGATCTGATAAACGCTGTTATCTGCTTGTATGTTAGAAATTAATGCAAATACAATAGCACCTATTAATACAGCTAGAATAGCTGTTCGAAAAATGAAGCGATTTCTTTTTTTGTTCTTCTTTTTCTTTTTAGCCTCCTCCAAGCTCATATATACCCTCCCTACAATAATTAATTTCAATCTAAAAGACACGTACTGTTATTCTAAGATAAAAATTTGCAGAAATTATGTAGATGCTTTGTATAGTTTATGAACGAATGTATTTTTTCATATGAAGTGGAACCTCAAGCAGTTGGGGGGCGTTTATCCACCATCGGATTGAAGTAGGTAAGCTGAAGGATCTGCTTGCTTGTGCCCATTAACCTTTTAAAAAATAGTCACTAACCTTATTATCACTAATTATTCAAACCTGGGTGTTCAAACTATTGTCACGTAATCTATAAGCTTTGCTTTAAATCACATTTGAAGTGTGATGTAGTTCACTTATGTTAAGTAGTGCAAAATTTAGAATGTAAGTAAGAAAAAACATAAGGGAGGGGTAAGTAATGGAAACGAATAATAAAAATGTTATTGCAAAAGAAAAGCATAATAAAAAGTATTCTCTAAAAGGGACATTATTTTCCTCAATTGTATTTGTTGGAGGAACCATTATAGCTTTTATTCTACTATTATGGGTTTTGTATATGGTGAGAATTTAATAGGGGGGTATTTGTATGAAATTACATCGTGCTGAAGAAATTTGGTTAATTATTGGAATTGGAATTATTGCTCTTTCTATGGTGATAACAGGATATCAGGCATTTGCTCAAGGAATGGCACCGCCAAGTGGAATGGAAACCATTGATCCTCAAAAAGTAGATCAAACTACACCATTTGATAATCCTGGGATATTTGAGATTGGCGAAAACGAATATGAGGTAGTTATGATATTACAAGCCTTTAGTTTTACACCAAATGAAATTGAAGTCCCAGTAGGGTCAACCGTTCATTTTACAATGACTTCTAGAGATGTAGTACATGGCTTTCAAGTGGCTGGTACCAATATTAATGCTATGGTAACTCCTGGACACATACAAAAAATTTCACAAACCTTTGACAAACCAGGTGAATATCTCGTTTTATGTAATGAGTACTGCGGTGTCGGTCACCAAATGATGTCGACAACTATCACCGTTAAATAAAGGGAGGAGAAATAAATGGAGTTAGTTAAAGAAAAACCATTTGGAAAGATGCAACAGGCTCTAGGAGTTAATCCTAAAGATGCACGATTATCATTAACCTATTTTACTGTTTCATTTATTGCGTTATTAATAGGTGGATTTTTAGGTCTTTTTCAAGGATTAAACCGTGCAGGTCTAATGGAATTGCCAACATGGTTTGACTATTATCAAACACTAACAACGCATGGAATCTTATTAGTTCTTGTATTTACCACCACTTTTGTAATTGGGTATTTCTATGCTGGAATTTCCCATACAATGGGAGGATTACTTCCAAAGGTTAGAAAATTTGGTTGGACAGCATTTGGATTATTGGTAATTGGTGTTGTGTTTGTTGCAACTACTGTTGCCATGGGTAATGCATCAGTTATGTATACTTTCTACCCACCAATGCAAGCAACTCCTCTATTTTACATTGGCCTAGTTTTTCTTGTTGTGGGAATTTGGATAGCAGCATTTGGCGTGTTTATCAATGTAGCAAATTGGAGAAGAAATCATAAAGGACAGCATATTCCTTTGTTATCATTCTTTGCAACTGGTGTATTCGTTTTATTAGTCTTGGGAAGTATCGGTGTTACCATAGAAGTGTTAATGTTAATTCCATGGTCACTAGGGTGGACGGAAACCATCAATGTTATGCTTAGTCGTACATTATTTTGGAGTTTCGGCCATACTCTAGTTAATATTTGGTATTTAACTGCGATTTCTGCATGGTATGTCGCTGTACCAAAGATTATTGGTGGAAAACTATTTAGTGATGCTATCACACGTTTAGTAGTTATTTTATTAGTTATACTCAATATTCCTGGAGGATTCCATCATCAAATTGTTGACCCTGGTATTACAGAAGGCTGGAAATTCATCCATGTATTTATGAGTTTATCCATTGGGTTCCCATCTATGATGACTGCATTTGCTATGTTTGCTGTGTTTGAACGTGCAGGTAGAAGAAAAGGTGCTAAGGGTCTATTAGACTGGTTCAAAAAATTACCGTGGGGAGATGTGCGTTTCCTTGCACCATTTATTGCAATGGTTGCATTTATCCCTGCCGGTGCTGGTGGTATTGCACAAACAAATAATCAACTAAATCAAGTAGTTCATAATTCACTTTGGATAGTTGGACACTTCCATTTAACTCTTGGTGTTACGGTAGCATTAACCTTCTTCGGTATTACATATTGGTTAATTCCATATCTATCAAAGAGAAAATTAACACCAAAAATAAACAAACTAGGTATCATTCAAACCATTATCTGGACTATTGGTATGACATTTATGTCAGGAGCAATGCATTTAGTTGGTCTTTTAGGATCGCCTCGAAGAACTTCTTATACAACTTATGGAGATCACGCTACAGCCTTAAGCTGGGATCCTTACTTAATTTTCCTTGCAGTTGGAGGAACCTTCTTAATTGTTGGGGTTGTACTTATGGTTTATATCGTAGTTAATCTTATGTTCTTTGCGCCAAAAGGAAACACAGAATTTCCAATTGGAGAACCAGAAGCAGACGCACTATCAACTCCAAAATGGACGGAAAGATGGGGAACGATCATTATACTACTTATTCTAATAGTAGCCATGGGATATGTTATGCCACTTACAGATATATTAAATGTTCCAGGCTCTCCTCCATTTAGAACTTGGTAGAAAATTAAACATAATTATATGTCGCTTGAGAAAAAGAGATGGGGTGTAACTGAAACGGTTAATTCGAATGATGAACAACTAACTACCCTGTCTCTGGAAATATACATAGACTCCTTGAAAAAGAAGAGCGCTTTTGTTGTACGATATATCGCTGCCTAGCAAAGTAAAGTATATTTCCGAAGCGAGTTAGTTGAACGAATCATCATTTCTAATTGTTTGTTTTTTTCTTTGATTAATACTAATTTCATAGTCTTTTTGATTATTAGAATTTGCAAATAGGACGTGATCAAATGAACCGAAATAGTAATATATTATCACTAGTAATAGTTATCACGTTTGGTTTTATCTTATTCTTAATTGGAACGGATGGCTTTCGAGCATATACGGCTGAAACGGCTAGAACGATGAAGCTGGTGGAAGAGATGCCAAGATTTCCTGAAGTTACCTTAGAAGATAGTAAGGAAAGACTATATGCATTCTCCGAGTTTGAAGATAAATATGTAATGATAACTTTTATTTATACTGCATGTACAGATGTTTGTCCTAAATTAGAAATGAATCTTGCTCAGGTTTATAATCGAATACCAGAAAAATATATCGGAGAGGATATTGTTTTCTTAAGTATTAGTTTTGATCCGGAGAGAGATACCCCTGCTATACTTGAAAAATATCGCCAATATTTTAATAGTGATGGTAACACTTGGAGAATGGCAAGAATCCCTGATAACCAAGAATTACAAAAGTTATTAACTTCTTTTGGAGTCGTTGTGATACCAGACAATATGGGCAATTTCACTCATAACTCTGCTTTTTATTTAGTGAATCCCCAAGGCAAGCTAGTAGAAGTTATGGATTATCAACAAATTGATTTAGCAGTTGAAAAAATAACAAGTATATTGAAAACAAATGAGGGGAGATAATGGATGAAACTAGCAATCTATGGATTAGGATTGTATATTTTCATGATGCTCCCACCAGTTATTACTTTATTCGAATCTATAATGGTAGTTCATATGCATATGCAAATGCCTTTGTTGGTTATTATTGGAATGATGTTTACACCATACCTCAAGAAAAAATTTCCCGGATTTTTTGAAGCTTGGAATCAAAATGGTATACCTGGAATAGTACTTTTTTTGATAATTATGAGTTACTGGATGCTCCCACGTGCTATGGATGAGGCCCTTACTTTACCATTAGTAGAGATTTTTAAATTTATAAGCTTACCATTTCTTGCAGGAGTACCACTAAGAGATAGCTGGCAAAAACTTATGAAATTTGAAAAGAATAGTGTGTATATCTTCTTTAGTGTATTATCAGGAATTATGGCTTGGATTTATATTGCTTCCCCTACACAGCTATGCAATAACTATTTAGTAACTGAGCAAAGAGCATTAGGCTGGACATTTTTAATAACCGGATTATGTATTATAATTTATTTTATCCAATCGCTATTTATTGATGATACAGAAGATTACTAAACGAAATAATGTCTTTTTGGAGACAAAGAATAGAAGAAAATCGGTCAAATAGGATTTTCAACTTTAAGAATAGACTGGACTCACTAAATGCTTTATTCGAAAAACAAGGCTTTTCTATAACTGATGCAGAACATGCTATTTTTGACATTAATGGTAAACTTTTGGATGGAATCAAGACGTAATAAAGTGGTCAGTTACAAAAGAAATTTAATTTTCTAACTCTAAACTACTCTTTACACTGCTGCTAAGTAAGTAATCTCTTTTAAGGAAAAATTGAAGTTAGATGAGCAATGGTTAGAAAGCGACTAAAACAACCTAGACGATACTCTATTCGTGTGTGTTTGATCCCATATATAACTGACAGTTAACTCCACTTATCAATACTGAGGTTCACTTTTTTCCCGAAGTGGGGCGTTACTGCCAGTAATGTCTGATTGGTTCAAAGGTCTTCAGGTCATACCCTTGTGGTATGAACAATCAGTGGGGGGATAAAACAAAACCCCCACTGATTGAAGCAAAAAGATCGCTCTCTATATATTAAAATCATGTCCATTAGAAAAGGAACACCTCTCTTGAGATGCACCTTTTATTGAAATAATTCTTCCTTTAACCTATTGGTATCTAGTATCATATTTCCATCACTATCTATTAGAATTAATTGTTTCTTCTTTAATTGGGTGATCGTTCTGCTAACTGTTTCACGACTTGAACCAATCATATTGGCTAAATCTCTATTCGTAAAACGGGTGGTCAATGTCATTGTTTCATTGATATGCTCCATTCCATGTTTTTTTCCAAGGCGAATTAATAGAAGAATAATTTGTTCGTAAGTATTACGTAGGATTTTTTCTTCTAAGCGATTCTGTAAATCCACTATCTTATCTCCAAGCACACGGAAAATCTTGATACTTACCTCTGGATTGTTGATTAAAAAATCCTCAAATAAATGGATGGGGATGTAAAATAATACTGCTTCTTCCATTACTTCAGCATGTGCAGGGTAGTTATCATTACGAAAAAAACCTTGGTGAGGAAACATTTCACCTTCACTTAGAATATTGATAATTTGTTCTTTTCCTTGAATATCAGTTCGATAAATTTTTATTTTACCTTGGTGTATAAAATACACATTAGTGAGAAGGTCATCTTGCATAAAGATATGGACTCCCGATCGGTAGGTTCGATTTTTTGCAATATTTATAATCGGATCAATTTCATAGTCTGTTAAACTTTTGAAAAGGGGGAAACGTTGTAATAATTTTTTAACTGATGCTGGATACATAATTATCATCCTTTCAAATATAGTGCTCCATCTCATAATATTATCACGTACAATTTATAATTAGATGTGAAGAATATCATACTTATCAGATTGTAGTGGAGACTTTGGAGGATAACTATTGAGAAAAAATAGATTACAAAGGTAAGAGCTGTGACAAACATATGATTGTTAAAGCAAAAGCCAAACTATCACCCAATCCATGGTACTGCCTCTCGAAAGTAGAGTAAATAATCTAATTTCTGGGGATGTTTTGTAAAGTTTGTCACGGAGTATTTAGATGGAACTCTTTCATATCGTTCCTTAGCTAAAAATATAATATGGGTAGTTCCACACTAATAGGGAGAGCCACCGATATACCAAAGCCCCGCTGATTGAAGTTTCACATTATAACTTTCTTATTATCGTTTTTTTAGAAGAACATTTAAGTTTTGTCCCAACTCTTTTCTTATTTTCTAGTTGGAAATATTCGTATTACGTCATAATTTAGTTATGTGATAAATATCACTAATTGTTTAGTTTTATTGTATTACAATTTTCCTAGACTTAAGAAGGGTGGGGAGTAATGTTTAATAGAGATTATAATGAAAATCCGTTTATCGTAATATGGGAGCTAACACGTGCTTGTCAGTTACATTGTTTACACTGTCGTGCAGAAGCACAGTATCATAGACACCCATTAGAATTGAATTTTGAGGAAGGAAAGAAATTAATAGATAATATCTATGAAATGGACAATCCTATGCTTGTATTCACTGGCGGAGATCCATTGGAACGTCTAGATGTTTTTGATATTGCAGAATATGCGATTAAAAAAGGTGTCCGTTTATCCATGACACCATCTGCAACACCAAATGTAACCAAAGAAGCAATGAAAAAGGCGAAAGATATTGGACTTGCTAGATGGGCCTTTAGTATCGATGGCCATTGTAAAGAAGTTCATGACCATTTCCGAGGTACGGAAGGATCCTTTGATTTAACAATAAACGCTATTAACGATTTACATGAACTGGATATGCCTTTACAAATTAATACGGTTATTTCTAAATATAATTATGAACATTTGGATGAAATGGCAGAACTAGTAGAAAATTTGAATTGTGTAATGTGGAGTGTGTTTTTCCTTGTTCCTACTGGGCGAGGGAAAGAGTCAGATATGATTTCACCTGCTGAACATGAGAAGGTATTTAGATGGTTATACAAACTCTCAAAGCGTGTTCCTTTTGATATTAAAACAACAGCTGGCCAGCACTATCGGCGTGTGGTTATACAGCAGAAAATGCGTGAACAAAGAGGTATGAGTGATAAAGAACATATCTTTTACGAAGATGCTATCATCGCAGGAAAAACAGGGCAAATTGATGGATTAGGGCGAGCTCCAAAAGGGGTAAATGATGGAAATGGGTTTGTGTTCATTTCTCACACTGGGGATGTATACCCAAGTGGTCTATTACCTATTCGAGCAGGTAATGTACGACACACTCCAATATCAGAAATTTATAGAGAATCAGAGGTGTTTAAAAATTTAAGGAACCCTGATAAATATAAAGGAAAATGTGGAATCTGCGAATTTCGCCATGTATGTGGTGGTTCCAGATCCAGAGCATACAATGTAACAGGTGATTATATGGAAAGTGAACCTTATTGTGTATATATCCCAAGAGCAATGCGTAAGAAAGGAAAGAATATTATAGAAAAATAGATAGAAGCTGAGCAGATGGATGCTTAGCTTTTTTTGTAGTCTAAGGAAATGAAGGAAATTATAAAATTAGCCCATGCGGATAAAAATGGCGTGTTGAGCTTTGTCCAGCTCTAGTGCCCAGAAAAGAGGCGCCTTCACGAATCGCCCCACGTTAAGTCATCATCGGCTCGAAGCTCACCGTGATTTCTTTATCTCCGTTGACTCGCTCCAGTCGTTCGTTTCTATTCGGGCGCTTACACTTTTGTTCTATGAATAAAATGCAGAAATCAGGGGATAGGAACTGTACGGAGAGGAAGAATTCACAAAAAGGCACTCAAGAGCAAGACTATTGACCAAACAATACACAACACGTTACTGTACTAAATTTGCATTACATTATGAAAAGATGATTTAAATATTAATAAGTTTATGACCATATTTTGACATCTGTCAAAGTGTGACATACTTCACACTATAGTAGAGATTTGAATGTTTTAATAAGTTATAGGCTTCACAAAGTAACTTATTTGGAGGGACAATAATGAAAAAAAAACCATCTCCACTTTGGCAACGAATAAATTATATAAAACCAAAAGAGACTTATTCAAATAATCATAGCCAATTACAAGAAGGGAACCGTGATTGGGAAAATGTATATCGAAAAAGATGGCAGCATGACAAGATAATTCGTTCCACACATGGTGTGAACTGTACGGGATCATGTAGTTGGAATATTTACGTAAAAGATGGGATCGTTACATGGGAAGGCCAGGCCTTAGACTATCCATCGACAGGACCAGATATGCCAGATTTTGAACCACGCGGATGCCCAAGAGGAGCAAGCTTTTCTTGGTATATTTACAGCCCATTGCGCGTGAAATATCCATATGTCAGGAAGAAATTATTGCTTTTATGGAGAGAAGCTTTAGCTACAAATGACACTCCATTAGAAGCATGGAAAAGTATTGTGGAAGATAAGGAAAAAGCAAAGTCTTATAAACAGGCTAGGGGGAAGGGAGGATTAGTTAGAGCTGATTGGGAAGAAGTAACTAAGCTTATAGCGGCTTCAACACTTTATACAATCGTCAAATATGGTCCTGACCGTAATGTTGGATTTTCACCAATCCCAGCAATGTCAATGCTAAGCTATGCAGCCGGTAGTCGTTTTATGCATTTGCTTGGCGGACAAATGCTCAGCTTCTATGATTGGTATGCAGACTTACCACCAGCATCTCCGCAAATTTGGGGGGATCAAACCGATGTGCCAGAAAGTTCTGATTGGTTTAATTCCAGTTATATTATGACATGGGGTTCCAATGTTCCGATGACACGTACACCAGATGCGCACTTTTTAGTTGAAGCTCGCTATAAAGGGACAAAAGTTGTTTCAGTTAGTCCAGATTATGCAGAATCAACCAAATTTGCAGATGACTGGCTTTCCATTAGACAAGGAACAGATGGCGCGGCAGCAATGGCAATGGGACATGTTATTTTAAACGAATTTTATAATAAAAATAAAATACCTTATTTTGAAAATTATGCAAAACAGTACACAGATTTTCCGTTTTCAGTTCGATTAAAACAAGTAAATGGTAAGTTTATAGCAGACCGATTTCTAAATGCCGAAGATCTTGGCCTAGCATCCGAGAATAATCAATTTAAGCCAGCAATGTATAACCAAGCTATAAATGGTTTTTCCATCCCTCATGGAACGATGGGTTCTCGCTGGGATAAAAAAGGGACTTGGAATTTAAGACTTATTGACGAAAATACCAATGAAAAGATTGAACCTGTTTTAAGCTTCTTTGATATGGAAGACGAAGTAATTCATGTAGACATGCCGTATTTCGATGCAGAGGAGAAAAAAGTACTACCTCGTGCTATACCTGTGAAGAAAGTAGAACTAAACGGAGAAGTAGTATATGTTGCCACTGTTTATGATTTAATGCTTGGTAATTACGGAATTGATCGTGGTCTTGGTGGAGAAGCTGCAAGTTCTTATAACGAGATTGCACCATTTTCACCAGCATGGCAGGAGGAAATAACAGGTGTGGATCGTAATCTAATCATTAAAGTTGCTCGTGAATTTGCACAGAATGCCATTGATACAAAAGGTCGTTCCATGATTATTATGGGGGCCGGAATTAACCACTGGTACAATTCTGATACGATTTATCGTGCAATTATAAATCTTGTACTTATGATCGGCGCACAAGGTGTAAATGGTGGTGGCTGGGCTCACTATGTTGGTCAGGAAAAACTCCGTCCCGTCGAAGGGTGGACTACGATTCAATCCGCCAAAGACTGGGGAGGGCCGGCAAAATTGCAAAATGGTACTTCCTTTTTCTACTTTGCAACAGGTCAATGGCGTTATGAAGAAACACCTATTTCGGAACTTGCTGCTGCAACTATAGACAAAGCTAGATATGATCACCCTGGTGATTACAATGTTTTAGCAGCCCGTTTAGGGTGGTTACCATCATATCCGACGTTTAATAAAAACGGTATTGATTTATATAATGAAGCAGTTGCAAATGGAAATGAAACTACAGAAGAAATCGGAAACTTCGTTGCCAAACAATTAAAAGAGAAGAAATTACAATTTGCAATTGAGGACCCTGATAATTCGGTTAATTTCCCAAGGAATTTGTTTGTTTGGCGCGCGAACCTAATTTCAAGTTCTGGAAAAGGACATGAATATTTCTTAAAACATTTATTAGGTGCATCAAATGGGCTCTTGAACTCTGATGAAGATAGTATTCGACCAAAAGAAATTAAATGGCGAGATGAAGCACCTGAAGGGAAGGTAGATCTATTAATTAATCTAGATTTTCGTATGGCTGGAACAGCTCTATACTCTGATGTTATCCTTCCTGCATCAACATGGTATGAAAAGTATGATTTATCAAGCACGGATATGCATCCATTTGTACATCCGTTTAGTTCAGCTATCACATCACCATGGGAAGCAAAATCTGACTGGGACATTTTCAAAGTTTTAGCAAAAGGCGTTTCCGATATAGCTCAAGAAATCGGTATGGGCACAATCAAGGAAATAGTTGCGACACCAATAAATCATGACACGCCTGGAGAGACGGCACAGCCACTTGGCAAAATTGAAGACTGGTCAAAAGGGGAATGTGAACCAATTCCAGGTAAAACTATGCCACAAATTCATGTTGTCGAACGTGATTTCAAACAAATTTATAATAAAATGACAGCACTTGGTTCAAATATTGCTACTAAAGCATATGGAACCAAAGGTATCAATTGGATGATGAAAGATGAATATGAACAGGCGAAACGAACGTTTGGCACGGTAGATAACGGAAGTATTGCCGATGGATGTCCAGATATCACTAGTGCAAGAGATGCGTGTGATGCAATCTTAATGCTTTCTTCTACGACAAATGGAAAAGTTGCCGTAAAAGCGTGGGAAGCATTAGAAAAGACAACGAACTTAGAGTTAAAGGATTTAGCTACTGAAAGAGAAGAAGAGTTATTTACATTTGATAATATTATCACCCAACCGAAAACAGTTCTTACTTCACCAGCATTTAGTGGCTCAGAAAAAGGTGGAAGAAGATATTCACCATTTACAACCAATGTTGAACTATTGATTCCATTTCGAACAATTACAGGACGCCAATCTTACTTTTTGGATCATGAAATAATTAAGGAATTTGGGGAGTCATTTGCCATATTCAAACCAATTTTAAATCAAAAGCCATTTAGTTCTAAACGCCCAGATGTCGAAGGAAAAGAAATTACATTAAATTACTTAACGCCACATAATAAATGGTCAATTCATAGTATGTACTTTGATTCACAGCCGATGCTGACGTTGTTTCGCGGTGGACCAACAGTCTGGCTTAATAAAGATGATGCTGCTGAGATTGATGTAAAAGATAATGATTGGATTGAATGTTTCAATCGTAATGGCGTAGTTGTAGCAAGAGCGGTTGTTTCACACCGTATTCCTAGAACCATGGCATTTATGCATCATGCACAAGATCGTCATATTCATACACCTGGTACGAAACTAACGAAAAATCGTGGAGGTACGCATAACAGCCCAACAAAAATTCATGTGAAACCAACACATATGATTGGTGGATATGCACAATTAAGTTATGGATTTAATTATTATGGACCTACCGGAAACCAGCGTGACTTAAACGTGGTTATTAGAAAAATGAAGGAGGTTGATTGGCTTGAAGATTAAAGCACAGGTGGGAATGGTGATGAACCTGGATAAATGTATTGGCTGTCATACTTGCAGTGTAACCTGTAAAAATACATGGACAAACCGTCCGGGTGCAGAATATATGTATTTTAATAATGTTGAAACAAAACCTGGTATCGGCTATCCAAAACAATGGGAATCCCAGGAAAAATATAAAGGTGGTTGGGAACTTCAAGATGGGGAGTTACGGTTAAAATCCGGATCGAAAACAAACCGCCTCTTAAATCTATTCTATAATCCTAATCAACCAGAGATGGATGATTACTATGAACCGTGGAACTATGATTATGAGACGTTAACCAATAGCAAAGAAAGAAAACATCAACCGATTGCTAGGGCTAAATCTGCTATAACTGGAGAATTTATGGATTTAGAATGGGGGCCAAACTGGGAAGATGACTTAGCTGGTGGTCATATTACAGGTCTCCGTGATCCGAACGTTATACAAATGGAAGAATCCATCAAAACAGAGTTTGAAGATGTGTTTATGATGTATCTTCCACGTATCTGTGAACATTGTATCAATGCACCCTGTGTTTCCTCTTGCCCATCTGGTGCAATGTATAAACGAGATGAAGATGGTATTGTACTAGTTGATCAAAATGCATGCCGTGCATGGAGATACTGTACTACCTCATGCCCGTATAAAAAAGTCTACTTTAACTGGAAAACGAACAAAGCTGAAAAATGTACCATGTGTTTCCCAAGAATCGAAAACGGGCAGCCAACGATTTGTTCAGAAACCTGTGTGGGACGTATCCGTTATATTGGAATTATGTTATATGATGCTGATCGCGTATTGGAAGCCGCATCGGTAGAAGATGAGAAAGACTTGTATCATGCACAACTTGGTATTTTTCTAGATCCAAATAATCCGGAAGTTATTAAACAGGCAAAAAAAGATGGTATACCAATGGATTGGATTGAAGCTGCTCAAGCATCACCATTGTACAAAATGATTATTGATTGGAAGATTGCTTTACCTTTACATCCAGAATATCGAACCATGCCAATGGTTTGGTATATTCCGCCACTTAGCCCAATCATGAATATGATTGAAGGAAAAGGGAGTAATGCGGAAACAGCAGATATTTTCCCGGCGATTGATGAAATGCGAATTCCTATTGAATATCTTGCAAACTTACTAACTGCTGGGGATACTGGTCATATTCGTAAAGTGCTTAAGAAAATGGCTGTTATGCGAAGCTATATGCGTACAGAGCAAACTGGAAAGGACTTTGATCGTGATATAATTACTGATTTAGGGTTAACCGAAAAAGCGATTAAAGAAATGTACCGATTATTAGCAATTGCGAAATATCAAGATAGGTTTGTTATCCCACACAGTCACAAAGAAGAAGTAGCAGATTTATATGAAGAACAAGGTGCTTGTGGACTTGACTTTACGGGTGGACCAGGAAGCTGTGGAGTACTTTCTTAATAGTTTCAAATGGCGATGTAGTTCTTATACCCCTGATGATTGTTAGTTTCACAAAGATATGACCAAAAGAACCCTGACCAGCATCTAGTATTTACTGGCAGTTGAATCCTCCTGAGTTTCACTTCGTAGGATTGGAGTGAGGGTCTTACTGTCAGTTACTTACTAAATAAAATTCAATGTACGTGAATATATGGAACAGATTTCCTTGGAATGGAATAAAAGCTGAGACGTCGTGTAGTAGAAATCAACTATATTGCAATATTTATATACAGAGTGTTCGAATTTCAACAAAGCTCTTAAAATGGACCAAACAATAAAGAAATAAAGTTATGAAGTACTACCCCAGCGAAGGAAGGTCTCGGTAAGATTCCGTAATGCACATGGTAAAAAGGAACAAAAGCTATATACGTCCACGTCTTTGAACTGCGCGGTTACTCGTCCAACAGAAAGAGTTGTGGTATTCCTCCCGAAGTCAATATTCTGTTGGCACTGAGCTCACCAGCCGTTCAGAGTCAAGGTAACAATCTTTACAAAAAACGAGTGTTATAAATTAGATAATAGGAAATCGGTTTGGTAAGGTGGTTTTACCAATCTTGATTTCAATAAGAGGAGATACGGATAATGAATCAAAACATTTATCAAATGGTTTCGTTTCTTTTAAATTACCCAAATAAAGAAATGGTAAGTATACTACCAGAGCTCCAATTGGAATTAGAAGAAATAGAAAATCCTGTAATAAAAGAAAATATCCATAGATTCATTAGTTTATCTTTAAACATGTCTTTGGATGATTGGATCAGTCACTATATCGAACATTTTGACTTTGGAAAATTAACAAATTTATATGTAACATATTTAAAATTAGGAGAGCAGAGAGAACGTGGTTTGGAATTACTTAAACTGAAAAAATACTACGAAGCACATGGATTTAATGTTACAGAAAAAGAGTTACCTGATTACTTACCTCTGATTCTTGAGTTTTGCGGAAATGTTCCTGTAGAAACGAGTAATGAATTGTTATCCATGCATGGAAAGGCTATTGGTGAAATCCAAAATAAATTGAGAGAAAGTGGCAATTACTATCTTTTATTATTTGAGGCTCTTTTTCTCCACATGTCTGATAACGGATTAATTCTTACTGCTACAGAATAAAGTTTAGGAGGAAAATAAAATGGAGTTATTATTATGGGGGATATTACCTTACATTGTATTAACCATTTTTATTGGTGGTCATATTTATCGATATCAAAAAGATCAATTTGGCTGGACTACGAAATCGAGTGAATTTCTTGAGAAAAAAAGATTAAGAGTTGGATCTCTTCTTTTTCACTGGGGAATAATATTCGTGTTTGGTGGCCATATTTTTGGATTAATTATACCAATAGGGCTTTATAATGCACTAGGGATTACTGAGCATATGTACCATACTGTTGCTATCATATTAGGATTTCCAGCAGGTATCGCCGCATTTATCGGTATAGTCTTATTAACCTATCGAAGAATAAGCATCAAACGTATGAAGGCTACAACCTCTCCAAGTGACTGGGTCAGCTTGATTTTCATTCTATTGGCAATAATAACTGGATTAATTGCCACTTCATTCAATGTTGATTCACATGGATTTGATTATCGAACAACGATTGCACCTTGGCTTCGCGGCTTGTTTATATTTAATATACAGCCGGAGTTAATGGCCTCTGTACCTATCTGGTTTAAGATTCATATTTACTGTACCTTTGCGTTATATGTTGTTTGGCCATTTACCCGTTTGGTGCATGCGTTTAGTTTTCCAATTCGCTATTTAAGCAGAAATTATGTTATTTATAAGAGAAGGGTTCCTAGAAAGGCAACGGAAGAGAGTGGTTTTTAATAATACTCTATATTCTCTCTTTAGAGATTAAAGGAGATTCAGAATGAGTAAATGGTTTTATATGAATCTTGTACTTTTACTGATGGCTATTTGGCAGGTAGTTAAGCCTTTTTCGTTTCCGATCTTTTCATTACCAATTTTATTTGGTCTCATTGGATTTTTGTTATTCCTATTTAATTGGACCAGAAATGCAGTGTTTTCAACCATTCGTAATGTTCCAGAACGGAAAACAAAAATTAAATTGGCTAATCTTTCAAAGAAGGTAATGCCGTATCACCGTTGGATTGGAACTGCTGCACTGGTTTTTATACTATTACATGCAGTATTTGTTCTTCATTGGTATAGTTTCTCTTTTCAAAATATGAAAATGCTAGCAGGATTGTTAGCATTCGTAAATTTAATTTTGATGGTACTTACTGGATGGTGGAGACTTGTCAAACCAACAGGGCGAATGCGTCAGATTCATTTACGATTAGGGATTTCCTTATTTTTTATCATTTCTTTACATTTACTTTTGTAATTTAAATACAGGAATAAAGGGTGTGTATTTCATGTTTAGTAACTTAGAAAGAACGGAGGATCAGCCAAATAAATCCCTTACTTTAATGGAGGAAATTAGAAAACAAATGATTAATGAAAATAACCCTGATATAAAAGAAACTATCGAGGAAATCGAAGCTCGTTTAATCTCTAGTAAAGAGATTTCCTTGAACGAACAATTTCTTATGTTAAGTACAGTGGCAAAGTACTACCATAAAACAAATAATTACGATAAAGCGGGTAAATATAGTCGTCACGCCTTGCAGCTATCCAAAAAGATGTCAGTAGACTTTATGCAAGTGATTATCGAGACCTATTTAGACTATGCAACACTGGAAAGAGAGTATGGACAACGCTCAACTGCTAGAATGGAATTAGCAAAATTAATGGCATTTCTAGATTCCAATGATTATCAGGATGGCTATGTATATGGCGTTATATTCAGCAACTTAGGAAAAATATCTCTTGATGAAGAAAACATGGAAAGTAGTATTACACAGCTTGAAAAAGCATTAACTTATTTTAAACAAGCAGTTCCAATGACACATCCAATTATCTCATCAACTATCCACACCCTTTCTGATGTATATATTCAAGTTGAACATTATCATAAAGCAATCGAACTATATCAAGAATTATTAAAAACCTATGAAACATTACAGGATAAACCCGCTTTAGCAAAAATATGGTTACGGTTAGGTGAAATACATTTTTATATTGATTTAAAAGAAGCCCGAAAAATGATTACAAAATCTATAAAATTAATGGATGAAATGGATGCTATGAACCATTTAGATACTACAAAAGCACTCTTGATGTTAGCTGAAATAGATGAAAATATGGGGAATTTTCCTCGAGCAATTAATTATTATAAAAAGGGTTTAAAGCAGTTAACAAGTTTCTATAAGGAGAATAATTTTTTAGTTGTTTATGTTTATTCCAAGATCGGAACCATCTCTATAAAAGTATTTAAATTAAATCAAGCAAAGAAATACCTAGAAAAGGGATTAGAATTATCCAAGCATTTTCCAAAAATCAGAATGCAATTTCTCTATGCACTAGGGAAATTATATTCTAATGAAAAAGTATATGATAATGCGTTGATCGTGTTTCAGGAATTTTTGCAACGTTTAGAAGAGGATGGACGAAAAAAATCTCTAGCTTATGGCAATACATTACAAGCTATTGCCTTTAATTATTTGGAGCAGGAAATGATAGAAGAGGCATATGACCATTATAAAGAGGCATTATCAATCTATGAACATCTAGAAAATTGCATGGAAGAAAAGGGACTCACTTCTATTCGATTGGCGTATTGCTTTGAAAGTATAAAAAATAAAGATATCATACAAGCAGAGCATTATTACGAAATGGGTTTTAAATTAATTGAAAAGGCACGAAATCAGGTGCTTCTAGAAGAAGCATTTACAGGTATTATTGAATTTTTCAAGAGAAATAAGAATGTGAAAAAGAGAAGAATATATGAAGATAAATTAGTTAAAATGCAGACTACAAAAGTATAATTCTGAATAACTCTGTTGGTATTTTTTATATTCCTATGATATTCGTAACAGATATCTATATAATATAGAAAGTATATTGTATTTAAGGAAAGTAAAAGGAGAGATGATCCGCATGTCATTATTAACAGATAAATTTGGTCGGCCGATGAAGGATCTTCGCATCTCTGTTATTGATCGTTGTAACTTTAGATGTACGTACTGTATGCCAAAAGAGATCTTTGGAAGAGATTTTGCATTTATGCCAAAAGAACAGCTATTAAGCTTTGAGGAAATCGAGCGATTAGCTAGAAATTTTATAGCTTTAGGTGTCCAAAAAATTAGATTGACTGGAGGTGAACCACTTCTAAGAAGAGATTTGCCTTTATTAATTAAGAAATTAACAGCCATAAAAGGATTAGAAGATATTGGGCTTACAACGAATGGTTCGCTTCTTGCTCTTATGGCTCAAAAATTAAAAGATGCTGGGCTTAAGCGTGTAAATGTTAGCTTGGATGCGTTGAATAGTGAATTATTCAAATCCATTAATGATAGTGGAGTCGGACCAGAACGTGTTTTAATGGGAATCCAAAAGGCTAAAGAAGTTGGGCTTGAAGTAAAAGTGAATATGGTTGTAAAAAAAGAAATGAATGAACAGGAAATTATTCCGATGGCAAAGTATTTTCGGGAACAAGGAATTACGTTACGGTATATTGAATTTATGGATGTCGGACAATCTAATAGCTGGGATTTTAGTAAAGTTATAACAAAAAAGGAAATTTTCGAGAAGCTTTCTAAGCATTTTGAATTAGTGGCCGTTGACCCTGCATATTTAGGAGAAGTTGCTAAACGTTACCGCTATAAAGGATCGGGTAGCGAGGTTGGTTTCATCACTTCCGTATCTGCATCGTTTTGCTCAACTTGTACTAGAGCAAGAATTGCTGCAGACGGGAAAATGTACACCTGTCTATTCGCTTCAAATGGGTTTGATTTTAGAGAGTTATTACGTTCCGATAAAAGCGATGAAGAAATACAATCAGCGATAATGAACATTTGGGGAAATCGTATCGATCGTTATTCGGATGAACGGACTGAAGAATCGACAAAAAACAAGAAAAAAATTGAAATGTCTTATATTGGCGGATAGGGGGAAAAGGTTATGTTTGATAGATATTCTCGTCAAATACTTTTCAAACCAATAGGAGAAAATGGTCAGCAAAATATCGTATTGAAACATGTGTTAATTATTGGCTGTGGTGCACTAGGCTCTGGCAATGCAGAAAACCTAGTACGTGCAGGGATAGGAAAACTAACCCTGATTGATCGTGATTATGTTGAGTTAAGTAATTTACAAAGACAACAATTATATACAGAGAAAAATGTACATGACCAAATTCCAAAGGCACTTGCAGCAAAAACCCGCTTACAAGAAATCAATTCAGAAGTTGAAATTGAGTCTTTTGTCTTAGATGCTACTTCTAATACTCTATATCCAATTATAAAGGATATAGACTTGGTTATTGATGCAACAGATAATTTTGAGACAAGATTTATGTTAAATGATTTAATGCAAAAGCAAGGTATACCATGGATTTTCGGTTCTTGTGTAGGGAGTACTGGAATGAGTTATACGATCTTTCCAGGTAAAACTCCGTGTTTACAATGTTTGCTGGGTACTATACCGGTATCAGGTGCAACTTGTGACTCTGTAGGAATCATCTCACCAGCCGTACAGATGGTTGTTGCACATCAAACTACGGAAGCTTTAAAAATACTAGTAGAAGATACAAAAGCACTTCGTACTAAATTGATAACCTTTGATCTATGGAATAATCATTACCATCTAATAAATGTTAATCGAGCCAAGAAAACAGATTGTCCAACATGCGGGAAAACCCCGAGTTACCCAAATTTAAACGATGAATCTAGTACTAAAACAGAAGTCCTTTGTGGAAGGAATACCGTACAAATCCGAACATCTAAAAAACTAAATTTAGATATATTGGCAAGTCGTCTACAAAAAATTGCCCCAGTAAAACATAATGACTTTTTATTATCAATAGAATATGAATCCTATCGTCTCGTATTCTTCCGTGATGGTCGAACGTTAGTTCATGGTACAGATTCCGTGGAAAAGGCGAAAACAATCTATAATCAATTGGCAGGATGAGGGGATGTTATGGTAGACAGACAAAAACTAACTTAAGCTATTGAAGCCAATTTGAAAAGTAATTCGAGGATCCCTACCACTTGTGATGCTGTTTCATGTTGAAAGTAGTAAAATAATAAATAATTCAAGGGAAAAATCACATGCAATTAAAGCGGAAACTCTATAAAGGGGATACTATTTCTTTCACGAATATATGATTATGAGAAATGAATGGAAGCTTCAGTCATCTTATTAGAAGATAAAGAAGGAACGACAATGGAGGACTTTATGGCATCCTGCTAAAAAGCTTAGAAGGAGTCGAAAGAAACATGGCTGAGTCATTATATGAAATTGTAGAAGAACCGATTCAAGTAGAATCACTTATAAAAAAAGTAGAAAGAAGAGAATCTGGTGCTATTACGACCTTTATTGGTACGGTAAGAGAATGGACTAAAGGGAAAAGAACAATTTATCTACAATACCAAGCGTATATTCCCATGGCTGTGAAAATGCTTGCTAAGATCGGTGATGAAATAGGGGATAAGTGGCCAGATACAATGGTGGCCATTACTCACCGAATCGGACATTTGGACATTTCAGATATTGCCGTGGTTATTGCAGTTTCCTCCCCACATCGTAAAGCAGCCTATGAAGCAAATGAGTATGCAATAGAACGAATTAAACAGATTGTACCTATTTGGAAAAGGGAACATTGGGAACATGGAGAAACATGGATTGGTAATCAATTAGAAACGATTTCCTATCCGAATGGAAAACCAAATGTAGAGGATGTGAAAAATGATTAAGGTCTTGTTGTTTGCACATTTACAAGAAAAACTAGGGAAAGATCAACTGGATATAGAGACAAATCAAATTAAAATTAGCGAGTTAAAACATAAATTGAAAGACCAATATTATTTAAATGAATTAGACGGGGTTATGACTGCAATTAATGAGGAGTATGCTACGGACGAGGATGTCGTAAAATCCGGTGATACAGTAGCATTTATTCCTCCTGTCAGTGGTGGTTGATATTCATCAGATTTATTCAATTTATTGGCTTTAAAATAGTGAAAAAAGAGGAAAGGGCCTTGCTTTATTAGAACAAGTAGATAATGTAAAAGCAGTACTAATCTCTTTTCTTGAAAAAAAGATAATATTTCTTATTCTGCACCGTTTGGAAATAGTGTATTCTTTAAATGGATTTTATAATCAAATGAAAACTCTGCTAAGGAATTTTACTGATATCGTAGTTGATAAAAAACAGACATAACATGTTAGATTGATTTAGGATCATTATATTAGTTGGAAAATAGCTCAGGAGGACCGTCAATTGATAGTATAACGGGAAACAATATTTTAATTACTTGGACAGCAGCTATTATCGCTACTATGTTAATAGTTTTTTGTAAAATCCAACAGTTACTGGTAATTTTACTTTGAACCAATCAGACATCTACTGGCAGTCGATCTCTAAGCTATTCCAGAGAGCAACTGCTCAGAAAGGAATATTGCACGTCAAATGATGTAATATTTCTTCGCCTATTAGACATGTTCTCTTTTTATTCGATGGAATGTCCTTGGAAAAGGCTCTCAAGGACATTCCATCAAAAAATATATGAAGTTAAGTCTCAGCACGCTATTATGTAATTTTAGGTTACGGCAGCGCCCCTATTAAAAAGGCTTTAAAATCATTAATGCAATAATAATAATAAAAATAATATTTTCAACATGTTCTACATGGAATAATTTCTTGGATAATTGATAGTATTCTTTGGGGATTTTCTCTCCAGTATACGCACTTAATAATTTCTTAATGGGAACAGATCTCGGTTTTAAAAGATACGGTCCAAATGCTAGTGCAATTAAAAATAGGATAAGACTAGTAATATACCATCCTTGTGTAAACCAATAATTATGAAGGAACCCCATCCCTATTCCCGTAATAAGAAGTAGACTCCCTCCTATCATTGTTAAGATATGTAATAAATTTCGAATCTTAAAAGCATGCCGTAATTCTGTCATATTACTAGGCTTGGAATGAGTAACAACAAACGTCATAACCAAACCTGGTCCCATACCAATAATGGCAGAAAATATATGAATGAATAAGAGAAATTTATATAATGTCATTCACTGTACCTCCTATCTCCTATTTATTTTACACGATTATTGCATCGATAATGGTGATACTTATCACATATAAGCTAAAATATTAAAATCATAGTGTTATTTATAATTGCTACAGTGATTGTAGTCGTCGGAGCAATAATTATTGATGAGTATATTTTTCGATATATATAAAATGTAAAAATTATTAATCATTAGGTGTGAAAATTATAGAATATTAGCAAGTATCTTATGGTAAAATGTAGAAAAAGGGGGATTTATAATGAAAAAAATCATTGCATTATTAACATTATTTATTACCGTTGTAATTATATCAGCTTGCGGTGACGAGGGAGAAAGTGCTGAAAAATTAACAACTGATGATGTTATTAAAGCATTTCAAGATGCAGGTTTAGAAGCTGAGGAGCCTAAAGAAATGACTAAAGATGATTATGGAATGGCTCCAATGAAAGCTGATGAAGGTGTCAGATTCTTCATTCCTTCTTTAGGTGAAGATTCTGGAGGAAGAATTTTAACGTATAGTGATCAGGCTGATTTAGAAGAAATGAAAGAGTATTATGATTCAATGGGTGAAGAAAGTGCGATGTTATTTTCTTGGACAATGAAAAAGGACAATGTATTGGTACAAATTAATGGTGACCTAGAAGAAGATAAATACAATGAATACAAAGAAGCGTTAAACTCTATTGGTAAGTAAAAATGGCATATGCTCTTAGCTTGTAGAGAAACCCCTGTGTTTTCTACAAGCTTTTTTGTGGGCGGACGAACGCTGAATCCCCCTTGTGAAAACCAAACTGTGGGGCCTCGGATCGCCCGTTTTTGCAGAAGGGATGTTTTTCTGGAACAAGCTCTTTCATCGTGACCATTTTTATTTTAACTGGGCGCTCTTTTTTTGATGAAACATCGGTTGACAGCCTGCAGGAAAGACCCTTTTTGTACCAGCCGAAAAATGAAATCGCTTAATGAGGTTTGATATGTATGTCCTTAACAAACAAAATTACAAAGTATCCATAATCATAGCAGTTTACAGTTGCTAAACATCTAATTTAAGTAATGCAGGTTTCGGGTCTTTCTAAAACTTTGTATTTTGTTTAAAATAGAAGGGATATGTAAAAGTATAACGAATATATAATTTAAGCAATTCGAATTTAAAAATATAAAAGGAAGTATGCTATGGTTAATTGGGAAGAGAGAAGGCAATTGGTGAAGATTGCCAATCTTTATTATGAAGACAACTGGACGCAGGAACAAATTGCTAAGAAACTTACTGTTTCTCGGCCAATCATCTCTAAATCTCTTCAAAAAGCAAAAGATTTAGGAATTGTTGAATTTTATATTAATGATGAAACAGTACAGACAGTTAGTCTTGAAAAAAGACTAGAGTCTGAATACAACTTGAAAGATGCTTTGGTTATTCCATCTGTTGATAAAAAGCCCGAATTGACTTTACATTCGGTTGGTCGATCAGCAGCATATTATTTATCAAAGAATATGAAAGACATTCAAAGTCTTGGAATTTCGTGGGGTCAAACATTAACTTCCCTTGTGAAGGAATATCCATATGAATTAAGAGAAAACATGAAAGTCGTTCCTCTTGAAGGTGGTATGGGGAGAAAAAAGGTAGAAATCCATGCTAATCAATTGGCATATGAATTAGCTAAAAAGATGGGAGGAGAATGTTCCTTTTTATATGCTCCAGCAATTGTTGAATCAGAAGAATTAATGAATCGATTACGAAGCATGGAGGATATAAGTGAAGTAATCGAGGAAGGAAGAAATGTTGATATGGCGGTAATCAGTATAGGGAATCCATATGAACACTCTACCTTGAAAAGTGTCGGTTATCTCGAGGAAGAAGACGTTAAAGAACTTAAGAAATTAGGGGTAGTAGGTGATATGGGATTTAGGTTTTTTGACCAGGATGGAAAGCCTGTTCATCTGCCACGAGATAAAAGAGTAGTAGGTCTATCATTAGACGATTTAAAACAAATTAAACAAGTAGTAGCGGTTGTTGCTGGAAACTATAAAGCTGATAGTTTGTTAGGTATGTTAAAAGGTAATTATATTGATGTACTAATTACTGATGATGAAACAGCAAAAACAATCATACAAAAATCTGGGTAACAACTCCCTTTACAGAAGAGGGAGGGTTTTAGACTAAAAACCTTGCTATTACTGGGGGTGTAAAGGGTGGTTAAAAAACCTCCCCCAGTGAACCTTAAATACTTATCATAGAACTGAATACTGTTGCTGCTTTTTTGTCTGCTTGATCATCAGAAAGACCATAAGTTTTATAAACTTCTTCAGGAGTATTTCCGAATCGCTTAGCTATTGTTATGACTGATGTTTTTTGATTGAGCAATATCGTTGCATGTGTATGCCTTAGACCATGTGGGGTAATACGTTTACGTTTCACCTTTGCTTTTTTGATCATTCTATTTAAAGCGTTATTAAAAGCCATATGACGCCCAGCAGATATAAATAAGTCGCCTCTATAAACTCCTTTTGCCCATCCATCAAATTGCGGAAATCCTGTTTCATTGTTAGCGATGATGGTCAAAAAGCTATATGGACAGTTAATGCAAAGTGGAAAAGGGTTGCAGCAATCGGCAAATCGTTAGGATTTGAATGGGGCGGGGATTGGTCTAGCTTTAAGGATTATCCTCATTTACAAATGACTGGTGGTCTTACTTTATCACAACTACAAGCCGGTAAACGTCCAAACTTACAAGTAAAGTAGACGATACAATTACAGCACCAGATCAAAAAGTAGATTCCGAAACAGTAACAAACTGGATAAAGGTTATTGGTGATTGGAAAGGACAGACACTTAGAAATGGTCAATATGGTAAGCCTGTTAAACAATTACAAACGATGCTAGCTAAAAACAACGGTATTGATGAATATTATGGAGACGAGACAGAAGATGCAGTAGAACGTTATCAATCTTATTATGGGTTGAAACGAGATGGATTGGCTGGTAAAGAGGTTTATGGATCCTTAAAAGGGAATAAATCAAATAGTAAGTCTAAACCTAGCCAAGCTAAAGGGACCGTTCATTTGCCTGCATCTGCAAAAACGTGGAGAACGTACAAGCTTAATGTTAAACCGATCAAAAAAGATAGTGATTGGAGTCTTACCCCTGCTAGGTATGGTGGGTTAACTTATAAAATACTAGATAAACCATATCCAGATGTAGTAACTATTAAGACAGGAAGAGGTAAGCGTAATATTTATGTTGGTTCTGGTACTAGTGCTGTGGTTAAGTAAGTCTAGTGATAGTTAGTAGCAAGTATGCGAGAGTGGGCTATATATAAAGTTATGCTGCCAATGTCTGAAATGGACTATTGGCAGCATTTTTTGGATTATTAAACTTTTATACGATTACATCAGAAAGGTTTGCGGTGATAATTAATTTTCCATCATGAATACTTATAGGAATCTCAGTAACTGTTAAATTTCTTTTGTAAGGACCTTCACCAATTGGTTGTTCTTGCGGAATTGAATATATATGTTGCTCTTTAAATGTTTTTGTAATACTCTTCTTTGCCAACCTTTTGATAAATTCACTATCAATTATTTTATTAACAATCCAGTTGTCAAAAGGAATTGGTAAAGACAAAATTTTGGTTAAATTTCCTAGCACATCTAATATTATGTCATCAACCCTTCCTGGAATAATTCTTTTAATTTCTTCCCAAATTTTATCTTCAATTATCTTTCCTAAATCTTCAGGTACACCAAAAGAATGTATTTTAAATTTATCTTCAATCAATTCTAAATTAATGTTATGCTTACCATCATTTAAATTACTACTAATTCCTACAGCTAAAGAGATATCTGGTCTTATGAATTCTTCTATCCCCATAGTTAAACGAATATCAGGATTATCGCCAAATATTGACACATCAGGAAGGAAAGGTAAGTCAATTGAGCGATGCGGTAAATCAACAGATATAACAATTTCTAACTTTTCAAAAACTAACTTTAAGTGTTCAATTGCTATATTACTAGGCGACTCTAAGGTCACGCTATTTGGGGGAGAAAGTCTCGCCTTAACGTTGGCTAATATTTTAATACCATGTTCTTCAAAAATTGGTATATCTGATTCCTCATGCACAAAATTTTTACTAATAATGGTTATAAAGTTTCCAAGTGATTGTTGAGTTAAACCTATTTCTGCATAGTTCACTTTTAAATCTCCTTTTTATAAGATATCAATTATATTATGTTGTGAAAAATTAATAATATAACCACCAAAAATCACTAACAGAAAACACGTATACACGTTCGTGTTTTGCGATATAATAAGAACAAACGTTCTAAAGGTGGTCTTATCATGAAAGGGTTACTTAATCGTTCTGCGGAGAATAAGCAAAAAATCATTATCTTTTATATAGATAGCAATAACAATGTAACGGAGCGTTATATTCGTGTGCTTGAAGTAAATGATAAGAGTATTTTGGCTTATTGTTACTACCGTAAAAAAGTGAGAACATTTAAGTTAGAAAATATCCTTTCAGCAGGACCAGTACGGAAGAGAGCTATGTAAAAAAAGCCCCTCATAAGAATGAGAGGCTTCATGTAACATGACACCTTAAGGGTATTAAATGACATTATATAGACTAATGGAGATGTTTGCTATCATAATATGTAGCGATTTAGTTTTTATCAACTTATTACTTTTGTTGTATGCACCTTAATTTGATGTACTTCCGACAATCACTTAATTAGCTTAACACTGGCAAACCATTAGTACATTACCGTCCGGGTCACTAATATTGAACCAGTGCCCATCTTCAATCTCGGTCAGTATCTCAATCCCATTTGATTTGACGTATTCATAGGCAACCTTAATATCTGTGGTGTCAAAGTGAAATCTCGGCATTTCATCAGGTTTATACTTTTCAAAAATTTTACTATCAAGTACAAGATTAACGTTTTCTAAAGAAACCACATAGATATGTCCATGTGCAATTTCCCCATCTGCCATAATGCCTAACAAATTGCAATACCAATCTCTTGCTTTTTTAACATCACTTACTGGGATGAAAATAGTGCTAATTCTTTTTCCAATGGGTTTGTCCATAACTTCTCATCTCTCCTTTTTTATATCCATTAAAATATTTCGTGAAAACCCATAAAAATTCCTTCTCAAACGTTTTTTTAATTATCTCAGGAGCAATCTTCAATTATCTGACACTTTTCTTGAATAAACATCATTTAAAAGTTAAAAGTGTATGTACATAAAAATCAACTAGTAAATAATTTTCATTAGAAATATTATTAATATGTGCATAGATTAGAAAAACTGAGCAAAATTCGCTCCGTCCTTATCACTAAATGCTCCGATTTACGCTTCCTCTAGTAGCTATTATGGAATAATAGCTACTGCTTGACCACCAC